>JAQWNP010000017.1 GCA_029268515.1 Phycisphaerales bacterium
CCTTGGTGGCTGTGCCTGGGGCCAACTAGAAGGTTGGAATAGCCTGGGGGGAACTTTGAAGAGAATTTCTAGGGGAAATCAAGAAATGAATAAGACTATCGTTACCACTATTGGTGCAGCTGGCGTTTTAGCGCTGTCTAGCATTGCGTCAGCGGACCTCGTCACTGTGAACGCGCTCGGCTCCAATGCTCAGTCCGCCTATGCGCTTCCAAATAGCACGCCTGTTGAAGACTTTGCTTCGGGCGGCGATAACCCGTGGAGCGGTGCGGCAAGCGTGGCCTTTAATAACGATGTTTATGGTAGTGCTACAGGGCAGGCAGATGCCGACCATTCCTGGACACTTACTTCAGCCTCGCTGCTCTACAGTGCCTCAGGGTCAACAAACAACATCTACACCGCGGGCCAAGAAAATGATATTCAGCTCTCATCGAACACAGATACAGTTGTGAAGTTCACTCTTTCCCAAGATGCTGCTTACTCAATTCAAACAACGATGAATCAGCAAGGGCCTGGAGAGACTTTCGGCTACATCGAAAATATGGCCACAGGCTATGTATCGGAATGGTCCTACCAGGATGATGGTGGTACTTTCAGCGAGATGGGCACCCTGGTCGCAGGCGACTACGTGCTCTATATGGACAGCTATTCGTTTTATCAGCAACTCAGTTTCGGTGAATCGGACCAGACCCAGTCGCAATACGATCTGACGTTCTCAGTTGCTACCCTGATCCCTCTTCCAGCAGCAGGTTTCATGGGTCTGGCCGGAATCGGTGGATTGGCATTCACCCGCCGCCGTCGAGACGACGCATAAGAACGCTTATTTGAGCGAAGCAATTTGATTTCCCAAAGAGCCTCAGGCATAACCTGAGGCTCTTTTTTTATATTCAAAAACACATCCGCCGAAGCTTTAGCTTCGGCGGACGTGAACACGAGGGAGTGTCTGTCTTGATCAGGAGCCAGCGTTGGCTTGTACCGACCTGTCATTACTACGTTGAAACCTGCGTATGGTTCGTGTCCAGGCCCTCTTTAGCAAACAAATACCAGCATCTCGGATACGAGCAGCAAAGGCGTACTCGGTTGCCAGCAGGGTGAGGCCTCCGGCGATGAAGACGGTGCCTGGTCCGGGTAGCACCAATAGAGCGAGCCCGATGAGGATCAGCCCACCGCCACCCAAGGTGATCGCCAAGCGCCGAGCCACTGCCCTGAAACCAGATTGTGCAAAAACACTGGATGGGCTGCGGCGTAGGTTGTTGTTTAGAGCAATTGAATTCATAGCATCTCTACCTTGTGAAAGTCGTTCCTGGAGATACGACAGGAAATACGGCATGGACACCGTTTTGAGCATTTCAATGTGAAATATCTTTCAGAACCCCATTTTTAGCTAAAAAGTGGGGGTCTCTGAACGGCTGCTGGGAATCGTTTTTCCATGGCCATCGCGATTCTCAGAATCGTGCCTTCATCGAATAGTCGGCCAATAAGGGTGATACCGGTGGGCGTTCCAGCAGCGGTCAAAGTTGTTGGAAGCGTGATTGATGGATGGCCAGTGCAATTGGTTGAAATGAGCAGCGACCCAGCAAAGCTAGGTGCAATCAATGCATCAACATTCATCAATTGATCGTAGTAGATCTGCATTGCCTCTCGGCGAAAGCGTGATACCTGGATGAGTTCCACTGCTGGTATAAACCATGCGGTGCGGAAGGTATTGGGCCATGCTTCGGGTGCCTGCCACTGAAGCTCATCGTCAAGGTCTTGGCGTGTGATTTGTTCAAAGGCAGCGGCCGCTTCTGCGATCAATATCAGGAAAAGTGTATCCCATGGTCGGTCGGGCCAATCGAGTTCAATCAGCTTGCATCCAGCTTTCTTTGCAACCGCAAGTGCCTGGCGGTCTTCATCACTGGCTTGCGGGCCATCAAACCAGCGTGGGTCATAGCCAAGTCTCAGATTGTCAGCAGACTGCATGACATCAAATGTGAATGGTTCATCAACGGATGAAGGATCATGGGGATCGTAGCCATTGATTGCATCAAGCACTGGAGCAGTGTCCTGAGCGTAACGGCAGATTGGTCCGAGCTTATCCATAGACCAACATAGAGACATGGCTCCAGTACGCGGTACACGTCCGAAGGTCGGCCGCAAACCGGTTACACCACAACGCATGCAGGGCGAAACGATAGACCCACATGTTTCACTACCAATCGAAAATCCAACCAGGCCTGCAGCAGTCGCGGCGGCAGGGCCGGCACTCGATCCGCTTGAGCCTTGTTCCAAATTCCAAGGGTTTTTAGTCGTGCCACCAAACCAGATGTCTCCGTAGGCAAGAGCGCCCAAGGAGAGTTTTGCAATGAGTACGGCGCCAGCATCGCTGAGCATTTCAACCGTTTTTGCGTTTTGGTTGGGAATTCGATCACGGTAGGGAGCGGCCCCCCAAGTGGTGTTAACACCAGCGGTGTCCAGCAGATCTTTCGCTCCCCAGGGGATCCCATGTAGTGGTCCACGATCACGGCCAGCCTTCAGTTCCTGATCCGCAACCAAGGCCATTTCAAGGGCCTGTTTTTCCATGAGCGTGATTGTGCATTTGAGCTGCGGGCCAAACTGCTTGAGTCTCTTCAGATAGAGTTTTGTCAGGCGCTGGCTTGTCAGTTGACCTGTCCGAAGCCAACCAGCTTGGTCCGTGATTGATGCGAAAGCGATGTCCACATCATTGGTCGGACATGGTCGCGCAGGTGGGGGTATTCGTTTTGGATCACCGTGGGTCGTTGCCTGACGCAAGTGTTTGTCGGGTAGTTGAGCATGGAAGACAGTTGCCGGCGCTAGATCATTAGGTAATTGGAGTCTTGCAACACGTGTGTCCAACATGGCAATCTGCTCGCCAATATGCTTGGCCACCATGTCTCGTTCGCGGGCAGTCAATTTGATGCCCGCCAGCTTCTCTGCTTCGGCGATCGTCTGAGGTGTGATTTTTGTGGCGATATCGGCCTGGTCACCACCGGGTAATGGTGGTGATGGACTGACGATAGGATCGTTATCTTGAGCCCGTTGTGCTGCACAGGAGAACATCGCACTTGTCGCAGCGCAGCTTGCCGCAGCTAGGATAAAGTGTCGACGGGATGCCTCGGCAGTCTTCATTACAGGAGCCTTCTTTAGTCGATATCATACCATTTATGTTATCGCGAAAGTCAGACGTCTAGCCAGTTGTAATAGGGGATACCACGATGACAAGCGGCACAAAAACACTCATTCAAGTTTTAGATGAATGCTGGAAGGATGAAGACTTTCGTCTTGAGTTTCTCACTGATCCTGTTGGCGTGCTTATAAAAAATTGTGGTATGGCTGGTATTCAAGGCATGGATGCAGAAATCGTGGCCAAGACAAATGACTCAATGCACATTATCTTGCATACTGATACGCCAGATAAATTTCATATCCAGTCACAGCGCCATCCCAGAAAGATTGATGAATCCGAAGTTGATGATGGCGTGGCCATAGCAGAGGATGCATGATGAACTGTTGGCATACCTCAATAACTCTGGTCTTGCTTATGGTGATTTCTGCATGTGCACCTGGGCCACCAAAGCTAACTAAGGCGCAACAAACATTTCCAACAAGTTGGTTGGCGGGTACTTGGTCAACAACGATCAGCGATCAGATAATTCGAGTGACTTGGGATGCGCCCACCGGCAACCATATGGCTGGTGCGATTCGTTACTTTTCACTTGATAGTGGCGAGCTCCAGAGTGAGTCGGTTTTAGTGATCCGGCAGTCGGGTAGGAAGCTGACTTTGACCATCATGGGTGACAAGGTGCCCGTAGAAACCCTCAAAGAAACCAGTATTGAATCAAAACGAGTGGCTTTTGAAGGATCGGGAGCAGCAACGGTCATAGAAATGGCGTATACAAGAGTAGACGGGCAAATGCTTGCCGTTGAGCGAACGGTTCGTATGAATGGTCAAGATAAGCCAGTTCGTCAGCGGTGGACGCTTGTTCCGAGCCAGCCTTCGGATCATTAAAAGGCTCGCCTCATCTGTCGAGCAAGGAGCGAACAATGAATATGCACGTCCTGTTCATTTCTCTTGCCTGTTCGGTTGTGGTGCCTTCATTGGTTTTTGGCCAAGCCGATGAGACGGATTCGGCCACACCAGCGATGACCGTCACGCAGGGTGGTGGCGGCGAAGCCCAAGTGATGGACACCAGCGCCGAACATTGGGTGAAGGGTGCTGGCCCAGTTGAGATCAAGTCTGAATATGACGAACTTCAACGCATGTTGGGGCGCCTCATGTACACCCGAGTGACCGTCCGTTGGGATGGTGTACCCATTGGCGAAGCACTTGCACAGCTTCGCAATTCCATTGGTGTGCCGGTGATTCCTCGGTATAACAAAGACGAAGATGATTCGGGTCTGAATCCAGACTTCAAGATCTATGCCAACGTTATGGACACGCCGGTACTTGATCTCATAGAGGTCGTCGTGCAACAGGCATCAGATGTTCAGCCAGTGACATGGCAGATTCGCAAGGGTTTTGTTGAGGTGGGAACTAAGAAGCGGCTGGCGAGGAAGGCGGCGATGGAACGGCGCCTTTATGACGTGTCGCAACTGCTCAAGCAACCCCCGTCGTTTGGTGTATTCAACAAGGTGTCATCACGAAAAGATGTGTCCGATCAATATGACGTCACCAAGGAACTCTATGATGCGATGAGCAGCATGATCGAGCCTGGCCACTGGTATATCGTGCCCCAAAGAGAAGGAAGCAGTAGTGGCCAGGCGCAACGAAGCGACTGGAGGGAATTTGACAAGGGCTTTATTCATCCTGGATCGCATCATGACGCCCGTGCAGGTCAAAATGGTGAAACGGATCTACCCTCAGAGATCTTCGGGCCCTCCCACGAGGACGTATGGGTGACGGTTCACCGGTTTAAGGGACGAATGATCGTCAACGCACCGGACTTTATTCACCGCCAGATCGGCGGCTACCCAAAGCCAATTCCACCACCTGGTTTGGAACGACAGCCGGTTGCCAAAACGCCTGCTCCAGGGCCAGACGCACCGTAGATCATCGCTCACTTGATCCAAACCAGGTGCATCATCGCTTTATCTCTGATGTATCCATCCTTGGCGGCAAGTGATTCGTCGAGTCATGCGTTTGGTGTACAAACGATTGATTTCTTTTCAAGCAATGTTCTCATGGGAAGGAACTGAGCATGTGTGCCAAACTTTTTCGGGTAGTCATCGCTGGTGGGAGTGGCTTCCTTGGACGTGCTCTGGCGCGGCACCTCGGCCAGCGAGGTGGTTTCGATGTCGTGCTGCTTTCACGGACTAAGCCCAATGAAAAAGGTCCGTGGCGATTTGAGCCTTGGGATGCTCGTACACCGGGACCATGGTCGGACGTTCTTGATGGCGCCGATGTGCTAGTCAACCTCGTCGGTCGTACTGTTGACTGTATCAAGACACCAGATCACCAGGACGAGATACTGCGCTCGCGGGTCGATTCCACGCGTGTACTTGGTCAGGTGATACAACGCCTTGAGCGAAAGCCCTCCACCTGGGTCCAGATGTCGACCGCACACATCTACGGCGATCCGCCCTCTGTTTGGTGCGATGAGTCATCCTCGTTCGGCACGGGCCTCGCGCCGGAGGTTGGAATGGCCTGGGAGCATGCCTTCGACGAAGGATGCCCGGAAACGGTGCGTCGCGTGATACTCAGGACGAGCTTTGTACTGGGACGGAGTGGTGGGGCGCTACCACGCTTGTCCTTGATTGCGCGGCTGGGTCTTGGTGGACGTGTTGGCCACGGTCGCCAGGGCATGAGTTGGTTGCACCAAGACGATATGAATCGGATATTTGAGCGTGCGATCTTGGATTCGTCGATGGAAGGTGTCTACATTGCGACCGGACCGAACCCCGTCTCCAACGAGGTGTTTATGCGAGCCCTGCGCAAGGCGGTCGGCATGCCCATTGGCTTGCCCGCGATGGCGTGGATGGTTCGAATTGGTGCGCCGCTGTTCATGCGTACTGATCCGGAACTCGCCTTATATGGTCGTTACTGCGTGCCGAAACGACTGCTGGCGGAAGGGTTCAAGTTCGAGCACGAAGGCATCGAGAACGCACTCTGTTCGCTACTCCGTCGTGTGAAATAAAGAAAAACCGACTGCACATCTCATTCGGTGGCAAGCATTCGGTCGGGGCGTCGCAGCGTCCTGTTGGCATGGTCGCGGTTTGGAACGACAGCCGGTTGCCAAAACGCCTGCTCCAGGGCCAGACGCACCGTAGATCATCGCACCTGAATCGCTTGACCATGTCATAATAGAGCGGTCTTTGTCGCTCCCTGCGCATTGTGGCTCAGGGTGTACACGCGCCTTGTTTCTTGGCTGTGTTCGTGCATTCGCTTGCTGAGGGCACTGTTATGGTTACAGCATCTATTAAAAGATCAATGAATCGCAATGTGCGACTGTACCTCTGGTACGCGTTACTTTTTCATGCGCTCTTTTGGCTGCCCATCTTCTTTCTTTACTTTACCTCAGTGCTCTCGCTTACCGATGCACTTCGCCTGGAGTCGATTTACTTTTTGGCAGTGGTGATCTTTGAAGTTCCTTCGGGATATTTTTCCGATGCATTAGGCCGTCGGCGAACAATGCTCTTGGCGTGTAGTTGCTTAATCGCTGCCTATGTCCTTTTTTTCTTTGGCGGTAGTTTTGGAGTTTTTGCGATTGCTCAGGTGCTCTTAGCTGGTGGCATCGCGTTTAATTCAGGTACAGAAACGGCACTTCTCTATGAGTCGCTGGACAGCGTTGGCCGCGCTGATGAGTACGCAGATCGTGAGGCTGCAGTGACGCGCAATCTCTTTATAGGGAGTGCCGTGGCAGCTCTGGCGGGTGGGGCTATTGCGATGATCGAAATACGCTTGGCATACGTTTTGTCATTCTTATCCGGCGTGGCGGTCTTATTGCTTGCATTGTTTTTTGTTGAGCCACCTGGTCGTGATACCCAAAGGCTCAGTGCCGGTGGCTTTTTGAAACAGCTCTCAGCGTGCGTGCGCTATTGGAAAGACCCACTTTTGCGTTGGCTCTTTCTATTCATGATCATGATGGTTGTTCTCTTTCATATCCCTTACGAATTTTATCAGCCCTATTTGAAGCTGTTGGTGCAAGGAGATGACCCAGGGTCTGGTGGTGTTGAGCTGACGCCTTTGGTGACTGGTGTGCATACTTGCCTGACGATGTTTATTGCGGCATGGTTTGCTGCAAGGAGTATCTGGCTTCGTGATCGAATTGGATTCTTTGGTTTACTAGTTGCAGCTGCCATCCTTGTTTTGGTGTTGATTGCGCTGATGAGCTTCTGGCTAGGCATTATTGTGGCGGTCGCGTTGCTTTTGCGAAGTTGTCCAAGAGCCATGCTGACGCCACCAGTGAATGCCGTTATTACGCCTCGTCTGGCACAAAAGAATCGAGCAACCTACCTGTCGCTGCAGAGCCTTACTGGTCGTTTGGGGTTTTCCCTTACGCTCTTTGGACTCTCATGGGTGACCGTTGCTCAAGACACAGAGGCTCAATTAGCTTGGCCTGATCTTTCGCGAATGTTGCTGATATCGCTCGTTGTCGGCGTCGTGGTGGCCGTGATATTGCTACTTCTTGCACCAAAAGCGGTGCGTCACTGGAAAACCGACGCGTAATACAAAATTGTTGATGTTCCTCTGCAAGTTCCCTTGGTGATCTGGTCTGACAGAGCAGAAGACCTTCTGTTGGGTTTTTGGTACCTATCACGGTACCCCCCACAGGAGGAGTTGTTGTGTGGACGTTTGAGAATCACTCTGAAAGGGATGGAATATGAAAAGCCCATGTCTGCTCGTCGCCGCCCTCGCCGTCATGGCATTGGCAACGGGTTGTAGCCAAGAAAAAATGCGTAAAGCGGCATTTCAGGCGCAGTTGACCAGCGTATGTAGCGAAATTTCTGATGGCGACTTAGCGCAAGCGAAAGGTCATTTAGAAGAAGCCAAAGAGACGGCCCGTGGTACGAAAGAAAAGCAGAAGGTGCAAAGCCTTCATCAGCTGATCGCTGGTGCCGAAGCATTTATGGATGGCAACGGCCCTCAAGCCAGAAGTGAGTGGTCTCAGGCCTCTGACCCACTCTTGCGACAAGAAATTCGTAGCCAGGCCCGTGAAGTCGGCATTGATGTGCCACTGATACCTGTATCTGGAAGTCAAGGAGGTATCCAATGAAAAGATCTGAGCGAAAAAAAGATAACAAGTCGCAAGCGAGAAAAGCAATTGTACTCAGTGGTGCCGCGCTTCTTTTGACTTCAATGGCCTATGGGCAGAGAGCTCCGGAACCTGGAGAAAATCGCATCGTGCCGGCAATCACTTCAAGCAGCAGCCTGGCCAAACCGCAAGACGCTGATCAGTCAGAACTTAATGGCTATGACTTCGGTCATGTTGTTGAAACACTTCAAAGCTCAGTGGATCCACTACAACGTGAACTGGATGCGAGTTTTATGGTGTTCATCGATCGAGTCGATCAAGCCGTCACACTGCTTGATGCTGGACAGACCAGAGAAGCGGTTGCCATGAGCACCGTTGCGATCGAAGGTGTTTTGCAAGTTCGAGATACGGTGCTTGAGCCGATGTGGGATGGTCAGATCTATCTGACTGAACAGATTTCAAAGGTGCGCAGCCGACTCGCCAGCGCCGTTTCAGCTGGAACGAATCCTGTTGGTGATGAGTCATCGGCGCATGATCCGGCCACTGAAGCAGTACTTGATGGAATTGCCAAGAGAATTTCACAGGAACAAGATGCACTGCGTCGCAAACGCCTCGTGGCCCACTATCGCACTGTACGTGATCTGGCGCAGATAAAACGCACTGCCCAGCGAATGAGTCCTGATCAACGCAAGCTTTGGGTTGGTGTGTTGCGCGTGCTTGAAGAGGCAGCCCTGGCACATCAGCAGGTCTTGATGGGTTCAGAAATACTCTATACGCAGTTTGAATCGACGGCCGGCCATTTGCAGGAGTACCTGGTATTGCTTGATACCGTTGATGGCGCTACAGAATTACTTGGTGTGATCAATGGTATTGAAGGTGCTGGCCAGGGAATGACCAGCTTTGCTACCAGCATGCAAGAACTGCAGGCTCGTCTTTCAACATTCAACGGCGCTGTCCAAGAGGCATTACAAACCAGCATGTTTGAGCTCGAGGCGAAGGTTGATTCCCTGCCAATTTATAGCTCGCTGGATGCTGAGATGACTGGAATCGCACCAACACAACTAGATGCAGAATTGGCAGATCGCCTGTCTCGCATTGAAGGAAGTAACTAAAGCTGCGCTACTTTGCGCATTGGAGATTGAAATGAAACGTAAAAATCTAACAATCATCGCAGTTGCGTTAGCGAGTCTTTTGAGTATCGGCATCGCCGGTACTGCCCAGGCTCAAGAAGCAACGCCCTCAATAAAAGCCCAGTTTCATCAACTGACCAGTCAGCGTGATGGAATCTACCGAAAGCTACATGTTCTGGATCGAAAAGCAGCTGACCTTATGAAGCAAGGCAAAGAGCCGGTTGAGGTCCATGCTCAGCAAGTGGCACTCCAGGATGAGTTGGATCTGGTTCAACTTCGTTTAGAAACCATGGCTGTTCGGTATGACATGGTTCTTCGTCCCGTGCCGTCAGCATCAAGCAATCCGGATCAAAAAACAGCTCACGCCGTTAGCCAAGCATTTGGTCGGGGTGCCTCGCGTACAAAAACCGAACTCACTTCACAGTGCATGGTGATGTTGGGATCAATGGACTTTGGAGCATTCCTGCGCAACTAATAGCGCTAGAAGGAAGGGACTTGCTGGCATGTTGATTCGTTTTATCGAACTTGGTGGACCGCTCATGTGGCCCTTGCTTGCTTGCTCAGTGCTGCTTGGCGGTGTGATCGTCGAGCGAGGCTGGACACTCGGTGTGCGATGGTTTCTCCTGCAACAAAAAGTTCCGCAGGCTGACTTATTGGCGCATCGCCGAGTGATGCCTTTCTTTCGAGATATTCCACCTAGCCTTGGGTTGCTGGGGACAGTCGTTGGGGTGGTTCAGAGCTTTCAACTACTCAATGGGCGCATTAGTGCTGAAGCTGTAGGTGAGGGCTTGGGCGTTGCCTGTTTGACCACTGTGTTTGGTATTGGAATTGCTATTACGGCATCAATGGTTGGTTATTTCGTTGACTGGGTCGTCCAAGCAGATGCACCGGTTGCTGTTGTGGAGGCATGAAGCATGATCCTCTCACGAAGTTTTGTTGATGTACTTTTTATTCTCTTGTGTGGAATGATTGTCTTGCTTTCTGAGTCAATTCGTATTGGATCACTCGAGGTTGATCCTGCAGAAATTGGCGGCGGCGGTATTGATCGGCTCACGGCAGACGAGGTCAACTTACTGGTTGTTGATGATAAGCAACTTGTTGTAGACGATCAGGCCTTTGCCGATGTTTCAGCGTACTTAGAAGCCCAACGTGAAATGCCAGGGGCCTTAATTGTACCCCGGCATAGTGATGTTTCTCATCACCGCATGATGCGCGTCTATGACATTCTGACACAGGAAGGCGTGGATGTTCGATTTGGTGTTGAGCCAGTCGTGAGTCCGCAAGCAAGAACGGGAGATCAATGATGTCAAAAAGCGCACTCGTGATTGGTCTCATAATCTCTGTGGCGGTTCATTTTGTTCTGATCTGGCCTTTGGCGAGGCAGTCTCCGAATAAGACAGAAGAGCCCTTGGCTCGATCAGTGCGTGTTGTTGAGCTACCGGTGGTAGCTGCGGTGCCTGAGCAATCAGAAGTATTGCCTCAGGAGCAACCCGAGCCAGAAATTGAACCCGAGCCAGAAATTGAACCCGAGCCTCAGCTGGCAAATGAGCCTACCAATAAAGTCATTGAGCAAACATCAAAGCTGGCGGTCAATCCGGTCCAAGAACCTCCTGTTGAGTTGCCACGGCCGGCACCTCAACCACTTGAGCCCATCGTGTCGGCGCCACCCTCACCAATGCCTGCTCCATTAGAGCCTGTTGCTGAGGGACTGCGCGCGGCATTTGATGGGCCTGGAGACTTTGCAGGCCATACCGATGTGCCACTGGTACCCGCCTTGTGGATTGACTGGGGCTCACAGCAGGAAGCGATCAATGTGTTGTCGGCTGGTGGTATGCAACTGGTTGTTTTGGAATCAGATGAATCTATTCGGCAGGCCGTCAATCTGACTGCACGGGGGCCAGCACTGACCGCATGGCGGCCTGGGCGGCAATCAACATTCTCGACGCGTCTTCGAATTGTGGATCATGTCCAGGCCTTTTCGAGCATTGTGAAATCAATATCACTGGGCCCTGGAAAGCACCTGGCAGTGCTCTTTCCTATGCGTGTGGATCAGCTCGTTGATATGGCTGAGCGGCGGGCGGCTTTCGATGAGGGTGCTGATATGGAGCAAATTCGCGGTTTTGCGGGGAAGTTCATGATTTCTTCCAACGTAGGTGCAAGTCAATCCTCAAATGGTGTCTCTTTCATCATCACTCATTTACAACGGAGATAGTCGAATGAACTCAGTTAGATCGCTCATTGTCGTGGGAGGCCTCACTGCCGGCGTTATTGGCGGTAGTTGGGCATGGACTGTTAGTCATGCGGCGCCAACTGATGGCGAGATTGTTGCCAATGGCATTGAACAAACTGTTGCAGGACTCAAACCTGCCGTCGCTTCAAATGTCAAAAAAAATAAATCGCTGAGTCTTCCCGCAATGTATGCGGCTGTGCCGTTAAGCCATTCTCATGCGACGGCCAATAGCACACGTGCGCCTGAACCACCAAGTAGTTTGTCTACAGATTCTTCTATCGATGTACCCGTCGAAGTTGTGTTACCTGCCGCCGAAGTTACCTTACAGCACACCGAAGTTGATTTAGGACTTGATGAGATCAATGAAAATGAGTCAAACTCTGCGACTGTGTATACGAGCCCTTCCGAGGAAGAAAATGTCGCCGCAACAGAGATTCAAGAGGACTTGGTAACGAATGCAACAGCGTCAGTAGACAAAAAACGCCCCGTTGATTATGGCCGTCTCAATCAACGCTTAATTCAAGTGGCTGATGCACTCGAGCGATTGAATTTACGTTTGGCAGCGATGGCAGCGAAAGACAATAAAGATCAGGCTGAAGCTGATGCACCGAACGCCTCAACTGTTGCCCCAGATATGGTTGAGTTCGTGGAGGGATGAGCTATGATTTTTCGTTTCATTAGACGGAGCTTGATGACACTTCTTCTTGTTGCAGCGGTCGCACTATATTCTCTGGGTGTCCTTCGCTTGGAAAGTGCAAATCCTGCCATCCGCTGGATTGATCATGGCTCAGGCTGGTTGACCCGTATGGTTGTAGCACAGGGCAATGGTGGCCCTGGAGATGCCATTCATGCAGCTGCTGATTGGCTTGAGGGATCTTCTTTTGATGCCAGCGAAACCAACGAGGATCAGGAGGGTTGATACACTCTGCCTGCCATTCAGACCAGCTGAGGGCGATGGCTCATCTGGGCAATGATGACTGCTCCTTAGCGGGCTCAGCTCCAGAGGCCAATGGGCGTTTTGTGGGTAAGCAGCGTTCTGCTTCTCAACGAACTCCCTCAGCGATCCTGGTACTGCGGATGAGTCAGCTGGGTAAAGATAGAGGTTGCATGACAACAGGCTTCGCTTTTGAACAGATCCTAAGAGAAGCCAGAGACCGCTGGCCGGCAGTCTGCTGGGATCAAGGCGATTTTCGATCGCATTTGATCCAAGAGCATGAAGATGGCCCACCAAAATTTGCAGTGGATCTTTATTTGGCGGGTGCTGCCGGTTTCCGTGTCGAAGAAGCTTGGGAAGCAATCGAAACTGAAATGGGTACTGATGCACGGCGCATTCTGTCAAGTCAACCAATAGCAGATTGCACAGTGGAAGATCTTTGGTCGGAAGCGCTGGTCAAACTTATGGCAAATGATGATCAGCGAGCACTCTTGCCGAGTGGTCGGTCGGTTGCAAAAATCATTCGCTACCGAGGCCGTATTCGTTTGCTGTTCTATATTGTTGTGATTGCAAAAAGGCATGCCATCAATCGAAATAGGGTGAGCCGTCGCCAGCAATCACTCACGCGCATGCAGGATGACAACACAGTGGATATGCCAGTTATGTCTCAAGAAATTCCACCAGGTGATCTTGCCGCGTCATCTGAAATTGCTCAAGGGTTACGAGATAAAATTAGAATTGCTATTGAATCGTTAACGACAGAGCAGCGATTCCTCGTCGCAATGGTCTATCGCAATGGTATGAAACAAAAAGAAGCTGGTGCGATGCTTGGTTTCTCTGAATTCAAAACATCAAGGCACATTAAAGATGCAATGGAGCGTTTGCGAGAACGCCTCATCGCCGTGTACGAGAATCAGTGGACACCAAGTCTTGAAGCAGCTTGGGTTGGTTGCTGGGCAGAATCTTGGGCTGACGTGCAAGTTCCTTCACCAGGTATGTCATCTGACATAGAGAAGAAGGAATAGACCTTATGACAAATATGCCACCCAACGAACTGCCAGCCAACCGTCGTGAGATGATCGCAATGATGCAGCAGGCGCTTACAGGTTCTGTTGCAGGGCGAGCTTCTATTGACGACGAGCAACTCGTGATGCTGGCGACTGGTCGTGTCGATGAAATTCCACAGCCGCAGCGAGAGAGCCTTCTTTTGGCGGTCTCGGAAGATCACGATCTTGCTGATTTGCTCAGTCAGCTCGCTGCCCTTGAGCTTGAGCCTGACATGATCTTCCGTCCCAAAAATGTTCATCAAGAGGTGACTCGGCATCGATTGCATATGGCTCGTTTCAGCTCTTTTGTGCGTATGGCTTGGGCGGCATCAATCATCTTGCTGGTGGGTTTGCTTGCCTGGCGCATTGGCGAATCAGGAGCAGTGAAGGCAACAGATTCCATACCAGGCAAAATTCAGCCATCAGATCTGACAGTCAGTCAGAGCAACTGGGGTGTATCTGGCCAGACAGAACCTGCATCAGGGCTACTCGTCGGGCTTGATATAGCAATGCTCGTGGTCTTGGTGATTTGCCTCGTGCTCGCAGTCGCCGCATTTTGGCCATGGGGCAGAAGCCTACAATCCGGGCTAAGCCGAAACTCGAGTGAGGGCCATCACGGTGATTAGTGCGCAGTTTCACCAACAATATAAACGCCACGCTCCGCGCGCGACTAGAAACAAGCTCTCTCGAGCGCGCGTGCTTGGTCTTGCTGCCGTTCTCATCACAGTGATGGTGGCCATGTCACGATCTACGTACGGCGATACCAGTTTGATGGACTTCCGGCAAGATGAGAGCTGGAAGGGTATCACTGGCATTGGTGGACAGGCGATCTGGTTGGCAAGGACTGGCATGCCAGGTCGAGCCATGGCCAATTCAGAGGGGTTGCTTGAGGCGACGCTGGCCCAATGGGAGGGACCGTCTCAGTCAGCCAGCCTGGCTTTGGATGATGCGCCGAAGTCGACCCTACTGGCCACTCAAATGGCCAGCCCAGGCGATGCTCGCAGCCGCCTCGCTCAGCCCATGCTTGTTGGGCTGGGCCTAGGAATATTGATCCTGTTGATTGGTTGGGGGTTGACCAGGCCACGAGATGTGGCCCATCGGGGTGCCTTCTGAGACTTTTTGTCTGCACGTGGTAGGGTGGTGGTACCAGTTCAATTCTGTGTGAGCATTGGTTGTTCATCTAGACATTGACCGACGATGATCTTATGAAGAATCTTGACCAACCAACTCGCGCCCGTCTGAAACGACAGCGAATCAGAGCCACCAGTACCTGGGCGGTTGGTCTTGCATTGACGTTGGCTGGAGTGATTCTCTTGTGTAGTGGCATCGTTCGAACGTGGTATATCGGATTGCCTATTCTGGTCGTTGGAATTTTACTACTGCTTGCTGGCGTGGCGATGCAACGACGTTATCAAGAGACCGTTGTTGAGGCGCTTGGTCTTGATGTTGAGGCGTATCGTCGATATATGGCAGGTGATCCAGAAGCACTCGAAGAGATTCGTTCTGAATCACAACTGTCGGATAAGGATCGAGATTCAGACAGTACAGAGGTCAATCAGTAATTCGCACGATGCGTGAGACTTGGTCTTCTTGTCCATACCGATCAATTGCTTTCACGATCACCGCATGAGCACCAGTTGCTAGATTGTCAGGAAGTGGCGCCACCCAGATATGATTTGTTTGTACTGGCTTAGGTAGCGGGCGTCCTCCTGGCAGCTCGTTGTCTTGTTCTCGCCCATGTGAAGCAACAAATGTTGGATCAGTTTGCCTTGTTTGTTTCATTTGAATAGGTGTGCCGCTTTTGCCAATCTGCATGGTTACCGTTGTGTTTTCATCGCCGGCATATACGTTTGCGATCACCATCGTTTCAGAACTTTCCTCGCGTGTGATGGCGCTGGGCAATGCGACGTGTAATTGCATTCCTGCGGGCCTGCGCGCCGCCTTGAATCGCATTTTGTAAGCATTTTGATCAAAAGTAATAATAGAGTAGCCATTCGGATTGCCATCAGCTTGAGTCGCGTGTGGAATGCCATGTTCATCTTTATGTCCACGCCACCAAGAACCACTGGCAGTGCCATGAACAAGATGGTGGTGGCCAATGTTGGTCGTCGGCACACCAGTCGGGTCTAGGGTGAAGTGATCTTGCCAATGGCGATGTGCAGAGAGACTTAGCGTATGTGGGTAGTCAGCCAAGAGACTCAATAAATCAGCTTTGTCTTGCACATCAAAAAGAGGGATATGCATCAGCACGACGACGAGTGTCTCATGCGGAACATACTGTAGATCTGACTTCACAAACTGGAGTGTGGTTGGGCCAAATGCGCCGTGGTAATTTGGTTTGGAATCCTTGCCGTTGTACATGACATCATCAAGCACAATGAAATGTACAGGGCCCCAATTGAAGCTATAGGTCGCTGGGCCATAGATTCGCTCCCAGGTCTCATCAGATAATTCATCGCTATCAACGTCGTAGTTGATGTCATGGTTGCCCAGTACGTTGTACCAAGGTATGCCAATCGTTCCCATGATCTGATTGACCATCGGTAAAAGATTTAAGTTATCGAAGACGATGTCGCCAAGTGAGGTACCAAATGCAGCCTTGGTGCCAATGATCTCAGCGATGACATCATGAGCCAGGTAGTTTACTTCTGCTTCGTTACGAGGCTGGGGATCACCCATGACAATGATTGAGAATTGATCTGCTTCCACGTGCCTCGTAAGCGGAAAATCAAGAGACGCAGGTGGCGCGCCAGTCGGTTCAACACCGGGGTAAGTAAGTTGCTTTGGCGATCCCTCAGGCTTATGTATGTAATAGAAAAAAGGCAGGCCATTGGGCTTGACGGGGGTCATCCAGTCGCGTGGCTTAATCACAAAGACAATTCCACTTTGGTCTAAGGTCAGTTCATATTTTCCAGCACTGTCAGTTTTCAGGATGTTCTGCCCGTCACTGACGCCAACGCCAGGTAGGCCCGGCTCGCCGGGATCCCTCTGCTGGTTGCCATTGAGGTCGTTGAAAACCATGCCTTGAATCTTCACGGTTTCAGTCGCATGGAGATTTTGGCTCAAGGTGAGCTCAGAAATGGCCATGAGAAAGACAGTCACAAGAAAGGGCACTTTAATCGACATGAGCGTCTCCTATATTTTTATGAGATCACCATATCAGCCATTTCCAGGCCCCGTCTCCAAGGATGATTGATGGCTAGTGCGACCTTGAATGCGGGATCGTGTAGGATGCGTATCCAGACGAATCCACGTGAGGATACGCTAGGTGAGGATTGATGAGGAGCCGGTACGATGAGTCAGCGAGGTCAAAACCAGCAACGCAAACGCCATGACCGGCAGCTGGATCGAAACCGAGAGAAAAAAGGGAAGCAAAAGCTTCGGGCAGCAGGCGCTGGCGGACATGGCGGTGCTGGTCATAAATTCTCGGTTGGCCATTTCTTCCGACTTTGGTTCTTCTATCTGCTCATTTTCGGTGCGATAGGACTGATGGTTGCTCTGATTGGTGAGCTGTTTGAGGATAATTGGTGGCTTCTAGCAGATGCAGTACTGGTTGTCGTGATATCGCTTATCTGCTCGATTGTCCATGTGGCGAAGCGCCAATGGACGATCTTGGATGACAGAGCTGAACGATTCTAAATCTGTGATCTTGCCCTTTTAGAGGACTCAAGAGGATGTGGACCTGGCTTATCTTGCTCTGCGTGGTTGTTGCAGGCTTCTTGCTGGGATCGCTGATGACGATTCATGTGCTGCGACAGCATCGCAGTTCACAGTCAACGATCGCGTGGATTGCAATCATCATGTTGCTACCGCCACTCGGTATTCCTTTGTATCTCAGCTTCGGTGGGCGCAAGTCGCGAAAGCGACTTGCTGAGCGAACCGATTTTCACTTTGAGCCAAGTGCTCAAGCCACGGATCCACGGGCCCAGGCACTGGAGCGCGTGCTTACAAGTTATAACCTTCCACCTGCCACTTGGGGCAATAAGATTAAGTTGTGCCAGGATGGTGTGGAGGCCTTCGAAGCTCTGTTAGAAATCATTGATAAAGCCAAAGAGTCGATTCACATACAGACCTTTGTATTTGGTACCGGCAACACTGGCCAAATTCTTGAGAAGCATCTCACAGAGCGAGCCAAAGCGGGCGTCAAGGTTCGGCTCATGATTGATGCCTTTGGCTCATTGGGGCTTCATAGGCGTTTCTTTAAGTCGCTTGAAGCCGCGGGTGGAAAAGTCACCTTCTTCAATCCTGTGATGCATATTCCCTTTTTGCGCCGTACCAACCTAAGAAACCACCGAAAAATAACGGTGGTAGATGAAAAGTATGTTTGGGCGGGTGGAACAAACTTGGCTGAAGAGTACATCGGTCCGACACCACTTGAGTCGCGATGGCGCGATTTGGCATTTACGCTTCAAGGTCCAGCGGTTGCGGTGTACTCAAGAATTTTTTGTGGTGATTGGCATGCGGCGACAAATGAAAAATTATCAATGCCAGATTTGAAGGCAACTTCAACAGCGCATAAGAAGGACGGTGCTTTGGTGCAGATCTGTCCCTCTGGTCCTGATGTGCTTCGTGATGTTTTACACGGAACACTCATGACGGCTTTTTTTCAGGCAGAACGCCGGCTTTGGGTTGTGACACCGTACTTTGTTCCCGATGATCCACTGGTTCGTTCACTGATTCTGGCAGCGCATCGCGGGGTTGATGTGCGTGTTATTTTGCCAAAGGTCTCGAATCAGAAATTGGCAGATATCGCAAGAGGAACCTACTTAAGAGAGATGCAGAATGCTGGAGTCCGGATTCACCTCTTTGCTGCAGGTATGGTGCATGCAAAGGTGGTTGTTATCGATGATGACCTGGCAATCGTTGGCTCGGCAAATATGGATATGCGAAGTCTCTTCCTTAACTATGAAGTTGCCATGCTTCAATACTCGAGGCCAGAAGTGGATGCCACATCGCAGTGGGTGACGAGGTTGATGGAACAAACAGATATTGGCGTCGAACCTGTTGGTAATTGGCGTGAGACATTTGAAGGGATCGTGCGAATTTTTGCACCACTTCTTTAATTCAATGCATACTGAGGAAAATAAAAGATGAAACGGGTCGTAGTTCTTGGGGCAGGCATGGTCGGAAGGGTCATGGCTGAAGATATGTGTCAAGATAAGGATTGGCAGGTCACGATTGCCGATCGTTCACAAAAGAACTTGTCTTCAGTTGCAGCTCGTTTGGGTGATCGCGTAACGACTGTTGAGCTCGATTGTAAAGATACAGATGCAGTTCGTCTGCTTGCCAAAGAAAATGATCTTGTGCTTGGCGCACTTTCGAGTCAAGTCGGACTGACAGTTCTTGAGGCGGTGATCGAATCTGGCCGTCCTTACTGTGATATTTCATTTATGCCGGAACGTGCTGCGGACCTTGATAAAAAGGCGCGTCAAGCCGGTGTTTGTGCTGTGGTTGACTTTGGTGTGGCACCGGGCATGAGTCACCTAATGGCTGCCTATGGTGTGAGTCAGCTTGATGAAGCTGCATCAATAGAGATCTACGTTGGGGGATTGCCTCGTGAACCGGTGTGGCCTTTCTTTTACAAGGCTGGCTTTAGTCCAGCAGATGTACTTGAGGAGTACACGCGACCCACGCGTTTGATAGAGGGTGGCAAAGTCATTGTTCGAGAAGCGCTCACGGAGCCTGAAATGATCGACTTTGAGGGCGTGGGCTCTTTGGAAGCTGTCAATACAGATGGTTTGCGATCATTGGTGGAAACGCTTGATGTGCCAGATATGAAGGAAAAGACGCTGCGATATCCAGGGCACTATGAGCTGATGCGCATTTTTCGGGCGACGGGTTTGTTTTCTACAGATCCTATTGAAGTGAACGGGAAATCGGTCATTCCACGAGAGGTGACTTCTGCTTTGCTATTTCCACTTTGGACGTACGAGCCTGGTGAGCAGGATTTAACGGTGATGCGCATCATCGTAGATGGCACCCTCAATGGAAAATCGAAACGAATTCAATGGGATCTAACCGACTTCTATAGCACCCAAATGAAGGCCACAAGTATGTCGCGTACGACAGCATTTCCCTGCACTATCTTGGGACGCATGCTTGAGAAGGGCGCCTTCAATAAGCCAGGTGTTCACACGCCCGAACTACTGGCGACAGAACCTGGCCTTGTTGAATTTGTCTTGGCTGAACATGAGGCACGCGGTGTGCATTATCACCAACTGTAACTAACGGCTTAGCATACGGCCGCCATAGAAGGCGCAGTAGAGGCCCGCGACAATCAGGAAAACACCGGGGATGACATCGAGCCATGTCCGAGCATCATCGCCCGTTCCTGACGAGGGGCCAGTGATGAAGAGGCTTACAAAGCCGAAGGCGGCCAAAAAAAGGCCAATGGCCACAAGAAGTGCTGCAAGTTGGGTTCTTTTTTTGGAGCGTTGACTCATATGACAAGAGTCTATAGAAATTATGCTTTAGGCGTAAGTGTGTGTTGAGATTAGAACGTACGAATCTGAGAGGTATGGCATGAGGGCACTGGTTCCAATTGCAAATGGATCTGAAGATATTGAGGTTGTTGCGATTGCTGATGTCTTAGCACGCGGTGATATCGAGGTCGTTCTGGCTACGGTAGAGCCCTCGCTTCTGGTTCAGCTGATGAAAGGCATCCGAATACAAGCATCCTGTGAACTCATGGCGGTTGCTGACGAGGCATTTGATGCGATTGTTGTTCCGGGTGGCGTTCCGGGTTCATTTCATCTTGGTCAATCTGAAACGTTGCGGAAGATGCTTGTGGCCCATCATCGGGCCGGAGCGGTTGTTGCCGCGGTTTGCTTGGCGCCGGCATTGGTTCTTGAGCCGGCGGGGGTGTTAGCAAAGAGCGATCGAGCGACTTGTAATCCACTGCAAATTTCAACGCCAACAGAAACATTTGCACCAGATCACTTCACCTCGATGCTGGGCGAAAAATTTGATGGTGCTGTACGTGTCTGTGTTGATGAGCCGCATCGAATTGTGACTTCTCAGGCGCCTGGTACAACCATTGAGTTTGCATTGGCGGTTGTCAATATGTTGCGTGGGCCGAAGGTCGCTAGTGAAATCGCTGCGTATCTAAAGATACACGACTAGCGATGTCATCGACGTCCAAAACGACCTGGATCAAGGTCAGGAAGTGCAATCGAAGGGTTGCCCTCATCAATCGTCTCAGCCAACAGCCTGGCTGATATTGGTCCCAATGCCAAGCCCATCATGGCATGGCCAGTGGTTGTGTATGCGTTGTCCCAATTTGGCAATCGGCCCACTGCAGGTAGTCCATCAGTGGTGCAGGGTCTTAGGCCGCACCAACTTGAACGTGGAGCTGATTGCCCGAGCCCCTTGATGTAATGTTGCGCACCAACCTGCAGCATTCTCAATCTCTTTTGACGCAAGCGATGATTGATGCCACTGAACTCAATGGTGCCAGCGAGTTGAATTCCATTGTCTATTGGAGTGATCGCTACAAACGTCTCGGCGCAGACACAAGCGATCGAAAGTTGGGGGACTGGAGATGGTGGGGAGGCAAGCTTAAGGTGGTAACCTTTTCCGGCTTGCATGGGAATGGAAGTGTTGAAGTGGCGAACCAATTGGCTTGTCCAAACACCCGCGGCGAGCACAATGTGATCGGCTTCAATACGTTCTCCGGTATGGGTGCGTAAAGCTTTGAAGCGACTGCCGTTGTTTTCAAATGCAGTACAGCGCGTATTGGTTTTTATGACGACCCCTTTTTTTCGGAGATGGTCCACGAGTCCCAGAATGAGCTTTCTAGGACTTAGAAATGCACTTTCTTTGAAGTGCGCAGCACCTTGAACACGATCGTGAATGGCAGGTTCAAATGTGCTTAGCTGTTGCTTATCAAGAAGGTCTATCTTAAGACCAGCAGCTCGCTGCATCTCGGCTTCTTCTTCGATACGTTTTCCAGCCTTGGCCGTACCATATAATTCGAGCCATCCGCTGTCACGGTACTCACAGTCAATATCATTGCCCTTGATGAGATCATCGAAACTATTGGTGATTTCACCAGCCATGCGCATCAGCGTCTTCATGGAACGCTCAAACTGTCGCTTGGTGCATGCTTTTCTGAAGCCCCAGAACCATCGCCAAAGTTCAGGGTCAAGTTTGGGCTTGATATACAGTGGGCCTTTTGGATCAAGAAGAAAGCCCAGTGTTTTCCGGGTCAAGCCGGGGCGTTGTAGTGGGGGATGACCAACGCCAACAATGCCAGCGTTGCCAGTGGAAGCGCCATTGTCGATAAGATCTTTATCGATGACGATCACTTCATGCCCGCGTTCAACGAGATAGTGGGCGCAGGAGAGCCCTGTAATGCCGGCACCGACGATGACGGTGGTTTTACTCATGTAAGTGCAGTTTATTCCAAACGAGCGTCAGCCGTTAAAAAAGCCGCTCAGCATTGGCTGAGCGGCTTGAGTCCGATGATGAGCAGTCCATTTTGATTACTCAGCGTTGGCAGTGGCTTTGGTGTCTTTTGCTTCCTCTTCGTACTTGGTCAGCATGGCACGAATCTCTTCACCCATACCCTCACCACTGGCATGCTCTACAGCTTTCTTCTGCCAAGCAATTGCTTCTTTCATATTGCCTTGTTCATAGTAGATTCGAGCAACGGTATCTAGGACGGCTGCATTGGCGCCACCGTCTAATTCGTTGCCTTTGAGAGAAGTCTTAAGCGCCCAGTCGAGATCACGGCACTTTTCGTCTGACTCAGTAGCGACTGCCCAGGCGAGCGAGTTGTAGAGTTGACTGTTTTCTGGATCGGTGCCCAAGATCTCGTCCGCTAATTTATAAGCGGCCGTTTTATTGTCTGTATGCATGATCATGGTTTCAAACATGGACTTCTTGATGGCGATGTTGTCTGGGTATTGCTCACTCATTTCTGTGAGCACCGTGAGATACGTATCCCAGTCGTTGGCACGACGAGCTTCCATGAGTTGGCGATTCTTCGCTTCCATGGCTGCTTGCATTTTCTGTTCTTCTTCTGCTTCCTGTCGGGCTTTATCTGCATCCCATGATCCATCGATGACTTGCGGTAGTACTTCATCCATTGACATTGGGTGGCCGATCCAGGCGATATTGTCGTTTTGATCGACGACGAAAGCCGTTGGGATACCACGCTGTTGGGCTGCTTTCATATAAGCATCATGCATTGATCGATCAGGATCAGTGGCGAGTACGTACCGAATGTTCTCGTCCCATTTCTTTCCATTTGAAGCGTCATCGTCCAGGAACTTCTGAATCTTGCCGACTTCTTCATCACTGACACCAATAATGGTCACGTCGCTACTGTATTGGTCTTGAAGCTCACTGAGGTGGGGCATGCTTGATCGGCATGGGCCACACCATGTTGCCCAGAACTCAACGACGTAGACACGGTCGCCATCAAATGATGTCACACCCTCGCCTTTGATCACATGATCTATTGAAAGTACCGGCGCTTTGTCACCAACGGCCAGCGTGGGCATGGACGCATTTTCGGCAGGTGCTACTTCGTCACTCGCCATCGGCTGGATCTTAGCTGCGGGTACTGAATCACCTTCAGCAGAGATTGTTTCAGTCTTCTTGTTGTTATTACAGCCAGCCATCAAAGTGAGTGATGTCGCGGCCAGTGTTACGAGCGTGAGTGCCTTATTCATCGTTGGAGATCCTCCCAGAGGTAATTTTGAGGTGTATTCCATGAAACAACGGGCTCAAACTGTCCCGCATCATGTCATCGTATCAGTCTTGTGGCAGGCCTGCCAAGTCATCCTGTGGTGTCTCAACCGCCAGTCAATGCCACAAAGCAGTCATACGCCGCATGAACCCCAACTACGATCCCAAAACCACGGATGACATAAATGCCCGCAAAGTAAACTCCAGCCAGAAAATAGAAGGTAATGACGAGAGATTCGGTATCAGTGGACATGCCGAGGGTGGGGTGATACCAGGCAAAGGCGATGGCTGAAAGAGCAATTGCAATGATGATTGCAAGAGACTGCGGCGTCTTGAGTAAATCCACCAAAATATAATGGGCTAAAGCAATCAAAACCATTCGGAAAAGGAGTTCTTCGTAGAGACCGGCGCCAATCGCGATGGTGAGTTGCTGAAGCCTTGTTAATTGTGAAAACGCTTGTGTGGGGAGTTGGTCTGCGTTTTGAATAACTGTGGCAAGCAACTCGCTGTCACTTGGGGTATTCAAAGGACCAGAGAGTCCAAACTGACTAATCAGTTGCCAGAGAATAATCAAAGGGGCTGTGAGTAGGATGGATTCCAAAACCATGCCCAATAGAGATGATCCGCTGATGCGCCATGGAGCCCGTGTGAACAAGTGCCAGAAAAGTAGGACCACAACAATGATCAATCCGCCAAAGAAAAGCGCATCGCGAGCTGGTACCGCAAAGCCCTCCAGCATCTCAATGAGTTGTTGGTGAGCAATATTGGTGATCGGCACGCCGTTGCGATTGAGCACCGTCACGAGCGCAATTTCATATGCGATGATCAGCGGTAGCAGAAACGCCAGAATCTGAAGTGGCTGACGGCTGATTGCCCAATAGGACAGACGCCGCGCCACTGATGGCTCGTGTACTTCAGAAGCGGTTTGTCGCTGTTTCAAGAGAGGGCCTGCAGGTAGATACCTGATGGGAGCAGGTTTAGTTGTTGGCAGCCTTCTGTTTCAGATCACGAATTCTACGTGAGAGCCGGCTCTTTCTGCGTGCGGCAGTATTTCGATGGAGGGTGCTGGTCGTAGCAATACGATCAAGCAAACCGCAGGCTTTGCGGAATTCAGATTCTGCCGTCGGTACATCCTGTGCTTGAATGGCTTTCAGGACGGCCTTGGTCTGGTGCTTGATCTGGCGTTTCCGCCACAAATTACGTGCTCTGCATTTCGCATTCTGACGAATTCGCTTTTTGGCGGACAGTGAGTGAGCCACGGACAGTCTCCTACAACCCCTTTGTTGAGATGGGGGCCAATGAAAGTGGAAGCGGGGAGTATGTCAGAAATCGTCCAAAATGCAATTCGACAGGGCTCTCTTTTTGCTTTGGAGGCCCCTGGGGCCACTCGCAAGGCTCAGACGAGGAGCATTGTGGGGGTTTCAATGAGCTCCTTGAGGGCCTGCATATATTGGGCAGCCATTGCTCCATCAATCACTCGATGATCGAGGCTCAGCGTGCCTTGCATGTCATGGCCGACCACAATCTGGCCATCTCGGACCACAGGTAGCTCGACGGATGCGCCCACAGCGAGAATAGCGCTGTTTGGTGGGTTGATGATGGCAGTGAAGTGTTCCACGCCAAACATGCCCAGATTCGAGAGTGTAAACGTGGCATCGCTCATCTCTTCGACGGTGAGTCCTCGCGTGCGAGCTTTTTCAGCGAGCACCTTGGTTTCGGCAGAGATGAGTCGAAGGCTTTTGAGATCCGCATCACGGATGGTTGCAACCACGAGACCGCCACCCTTTTCTGGGGGCAATGATATGGCTACGCCAATGTTGACTTGTCCGTGGTAGAGAATATGGTCGCCACCAAATGAAGCATTGAAATCTGGGTGATCCGCCATCGCTAGAGCGCAGCCGCGGACCAAAAAGTCATTAACAGATAGTTTTACTTCATGGCTTGCGAGTTGTTCATTCAGTGATTTACGTAACTCTAAAAGAGGGTCCATGTTGAATTTCATGGTCACTTGATAATGTGGAATGGTTGTTTTTGATTCCACAAGTCGGCGTGCAATTGTTTGCCTCATTGGTGTGAGCGGTGCGGTGTGATCGCCTGCGACTAAGGCGCTCGAAGAGACAGGTGTCACAATATGGGTCACTTGTGAGGGGGTCGCCATTGAAGTTACCATGGCAGTAGGGGGGATTGCTGCTTGGTTTTCTTTGGAGGCGTCAATGGCTTGAAGGACATCCCGCTTAATAATGCGGCCCTGTGGCCCTGACCCTTGGATCGCTGAAAGATCGATGCTGTTGTCATCGGCAATACGACGAGCCACTGGTGTCACCCGCATATGTTCATGCCCACTCTTGTCGGCAGCCGGTGCCGGTGCTGGCGATACAGCTGGTTCGGCCGCTGGTGTTGGCGTTGCAGCGGGCTCGGCTGCTGGTGCTGGCTCGGCTGCTGCTGGTGCTAGTTCGGCCGCTGGTGCTGGCTCGGCTGCTGGTGCTGCTGCTGTGTCGTTATCACTCGCGCTGGCAGCAGGGTCTTCGCCCTCTTCAGCCAGAACAGCAATCGTTTGGCCGACTTCGACCGTCTGGCCTTCTTGGGCAGTGATCTCAGCCACCGTGCCATCATCAAACGCCTGCATTTCCATGGTCGCCTTGTCGGTCTCGACATCTGCGAGTGTGTCACCGCTGTTTACGGCGTCACCCTTTTTAACATGCCATTTGATGACAGTGCCTTGCTCCATGGTGTCTGAGAGGCGGGGCATTGTAATCGGAATTGTCATGGTTTAAGGCTCCCGGGCATTGATGAAACACGAGCGGTTTATGATTCGGCGGATCTAGAGGTTGTAGGTAGCGGAACGAACGGCCTCAATGATCTTGCCGGCATGAGGAAGCATCGCTTGCTCAAGATTTGTGGCGTAGGGTGCCGGGACATCGTCATTGTTCACGCGGTGTACATGATTGTCCAGATGATCGAAACACCACTCCTGGACTTGAGCAGAAATTTCCGATGCGATTGAAGCAAATGGCCAAGACTGATCAACAACGACGCATGCATTCGTCTTTTTGACAGAGGCGGAAATTGTTTCCATATCGAGAGGGCGTATTGAACGTCCATCAACAACTTCACATTCAATTCCAGATTTCGCCAGTTCTTCGGCGGCCTCTAGAGCAAAGTGAACAGGGCGTCCAAAGGCCACAATGGTGCAGTCAGTGCCTGTTCTTCGGACCCGAGCTTCCCCAATTGGTGTGAGGTACTCTTCTTCTGGGACTTCACCTTTCAGTGAGAGGAGTCGCTCTGACTCAAGGCAAAAGACAGGATCATCATCCCGGATGGCGCTCTTAAGTAGGCCTTTGGCGTCATCGGGGAACGCTGGAATAATCATCTTCAATCCGGGAACATTTGCGAACATTGACTCGACACACCAGGAGTGCGTTGAACCAAGCTGTCCACCAGCGCCGTCGTTTCCTCGAAAGACGATTGGTACGCCAAACTGACCGCCGGACATATACAACATTTTAGGTGCATTATTGAGTACCTGGTCTGCGCTGACCAAGCTAAAGGACCAGCTCATGAACTCAATGATGGGACGTAAGCCCATCATTGCGGCACCAATTCCCAAGCCGGAGAAGCCTGTTTCAGAAATGGGTGTGTCAATAATACGATCAGCGCCGAACTCTTCGAGCATGCCTCGGCTGACTTTGTAAGCCCCATTGTATTGAGCGACTTCTTCACCCATCAGAAACACACGTTCGTCGCGATGCATTTCTTCTGTCATCGCTTCACGGAGTGCATCACGGAATTCAATTTCTCTGGCCATGGTCAGGCGTCCTCCTGACTTTTGTTTGCATCTTCGCTACGCAACATAGTGGGAAGTGTCGTGCCTTTGAATGGCCCCCAAGTGCCGGTGTGAACATCGACATATAGTTCATCCAGTGGTGGTGGCGGTGCATCAGTGGCTCGCCGGACAACATCACGAATCTCATCGCGAATCTCAGTTGTCATTTTTTTGTACTCGTCAGCGGTCAGATTGCCTGATTCGATGAGGTCGTGCGAAAGGTGATCAATCGGATCTCGCTTGTGCCATTGCTCTTCTTCTTCAGGAGTCCGGTACTTGCGAGGATCAGACATGGAGTGACCCTTGTAGCGATAGGTGCGAATTTCTACCAGATCGGGCTTGGAGTTCTTTCTTGAGAAGTCAACAATCTTTTTGAATTGGTCATGAACAGAAACGACGTCCATCCCTTCCTCGATCAGATGTCCCTTCATTCCATAAGCTTCAGCCTTGCGGTAGAGCGCATCGGCCAATGTGGTACCACGTGCGACTGAAGTCCCCATGGCATATCCATTGTTTTCGATGACAAAGATCACTGGAAGATCGAGTATGCCTGCGAGGTTCAGAGCCTCATGGAAAGCGCCTTGATTGATGGCGCCATCTCCCAGATAGCACACAGTGACTCGGGCGTGATCAGATTGCTTGAGAATCTCTTGCTCATACTTTGTCGCAAAGGCCAGTCCTGTTGCGAGCGGCGTCTGGGCGCCAACGATGGCATGCCCCCCATAAAGGTGTTTATCGCGGTCAAACATATGCATTGACCCGCCCTTACCTTTTGCACAACCATCAAATCTGCCGAAGAGCTCTGCCATACATCGATATGGATCCATGCCACGTGCAAGGGCGTGGCCATGGCAGCGGTATGCAGTAATGACTGGATCATCGTCATTGAGGGCCGTAATGGTGCCAACGGCGACTGCTTCTTGCCCGCTATAGATGTGGCAGAAGCCTCCGATAAGGCGGTTTTGATACGCCTGCATCGTGCGTACCTCAAACTCTCGAATGAGGAGCATTTCCCGTAGCCACTGCTTGAGCTTTTTTACACTTGAACTCTTAGTCACTTTGCCTTTGGCCTCGTCCTTTACTGGCGGTGCCACCTTTTCCTGAATGGTCTTTGTTGCTGTTGCTTTGGTCATGCGCAGTCTCAATCTGGCACTCGTATCTGGCGCTGCGATTTCCAGGGGCATCCCCTGGCAAAATATGTACAGCCAAGCCAATAGGATAGTGGATAGCATGATTTATGGCGCCCCCGGGGACTCTCAGAGGCTCTGGCGGTGTCTACGCGGATGGGTTGCCTGGGTACAGTATGTTCGTGCCTCTGCTATTCTGTCCGCGCTGTTTCGGCCTCAATCATAAATGGAGCCCCTATGAGCAACGGACCCCGACCAAATCTGGACAATGAGCCGCCAATTATTGATGGACCTGAGCATCATCGCACAGAGTCCTCCTGGACCAGTGACGATTCAACTGAGCGTAATGAGGCGGTTAACGTCTTATGGTGGATCTTCTGGGTGATCGTAATCGGGCTGGCAGTCATTGCCGGTCTGTTTGCGTTTTCGATCTTTTAGAGGATGTTATTAATGCATTTAGATCCTTCAACAACCTCCAGTCCGGTGGATCATCCTGCTGTGGCGTCCGGAGATGGGGCCGAAGCTGGCCCAGGCACAGGTGAAGCGCATAGCCAGGTCGACTGGTTCGAATGGGATACCTATGTCGAAATAGTTGAGTCATTTTTCGAACTTCACACCCTTGATCTCATTCTCACTGTCGTTTTTCTTTTGACTGCTGTGATTGCGGACATCGTCCAAAGATTTATGATTCGTAGGTTGCGTAAACGTGCTGAGAGAAATGGTCACGAAGTACGGTCTATTATTGCGGCTGCCATCACGGGTCCTTTGGGGTTTGGGATCTGGATTACGGCAATTACAACTTCAATACAGTTGTATGTTCCTGAAGACACCAGGGTCATTCCCGTGTTTTACGAATATGTCGGTGACATTCGTATTCTTGTCATTATTGCGTTACTCGCATGGTTCATTGCTCGGTGCCTTCGGCGGAGCGAAGTGGTTGTTGTCAACCGGCACCAAGCCGCCAATGCTGAGTTTGACCTGACTGCATTACAAGCACTTATGGGCTTTGGTGTGATCATGGTTTGGATCGTTGCGGTACTGGTGGGTTTTCAATCGCTCGGTTTCAATCTGGCAGCCTTGCTGACGATCGGTGGTGTCGGTGCGGCAGCAATCGGATTTGCGGCTCAGGATTGCATCTCGAATTTCTTTGGAGGTTTGATGGTGCTTTTCAATGCGCCATTTAAAGTGGGCGATTGGATTCAGTCACCAGATCGAGAACTTGAGGGCACCGTGGAGCGGATTGGTCTTTATGCGACGGTCGTTCGTTCATTTGATAAGCGGCCAATCTATGTGCCGAATTCTATTTTCCTCAAGGCTATTACTGTCAATCCATCAAGAATGACCAATCGACGGATTAAGTTTAATTTGACTTTGCGTTATCAAGATTTGGGTCAGGTTCAGGCGGTGAGTGATGCCATTAAGAAAATGCTGATGGAGCATCCAGAGATTGATACTGCGCAGACGATGCTGGTTAACTTCACAACATATGGTGACTCATCGATTGATATCATGATTTACACATTCACAAAAACGACCGTCTGGGCCAAGTTTGAAGATATACGGTCGGATGTGCTTCTTAGGATTGGTGGCATTGTCAAGCAACATGACGCTGACTTTGCATTCCCAACACGTACGATTGAGTTTGCTGGATCTCCGCCACAGGACGTTCAACCATTAGGCGTCTCCAGTTAAAACGATGACATGAAGTGGAGTTTTTATGAGCAACCATGCAAATGATTTGATGACCGTGGCGACACCGCAGTCTGAGGTAGAGGCCCAGGTCTTGGTCGATGCGCTTAATGATGCAGGCATCAAAGCGGTTGCTTTTGCATCCGCTACTGGGGGGACAGCCCTGCCTTTCCCGGGGGGTGTCGCAGTTCAGGTCCCAGAAGCTGATGTGGATCGAGCGAAAGCGATCATTGCCGACGTTGGCACGGAAGGGGCCCAGATTGACTGGGATAATGTTGATGTTGGAGAGGCAGAAGGTGATGGTTCAGACGCTTAGCGATCTTTGCCTAATACGTACGCATACACAGGGCAACCTTGGGGCCATGCCCACCTCCCTGGTCCATTGAGTATGGTTCATTGCCTAAAATTCAATGTTCATTGGAAAGATAGATTTAAAATGGCAGGGCTGCGGCTGTTGAGGGGCTATGGGGCCTCTGGTACGCTGCCTCTCTGCATGCAGGTACTGCAAAGATGCGGGTGTAGCTCAATTGGATAGAGCATCGGTCTACGAAACCGAAGGTTACAGGTTCGAGCCCTGTCACCCGCGTTGCCAAGCAGTCATCAATCGCATGTAAAACCCACTTTGAGCATTTGATCAATGTGAACTGCTGCCTGCAGTACTCGATCTTGCCCCCTCATCAGACTGTCAAGTAGATCTAAACAACGATGGTCTTGTCAATGTCACGGATCAACTCGCGGTGATTGCAGGCTGTGGAGTGTGCCAATAGTCGGTTTCGAACGGTGAACTAGAACCCGCCGTCGCGCATTTTTTCGATTGACTCAGAATAGGGATACGATGCAAAGACACCTGTTGGTGCGAGTTCCCACATACGGAGTGATGGATAGACGTCGCCACAGTAGCCAGATTCATGCATCGTTCGCAGCACGGTCTCGAAACTCGGTTCATTACCTGAGGCATCAACGAGTCGGTTTGACTTAGCGCCTAAGAAGCTAATCGATGCGCAAGGCAGTCGGTCATAGCGATGTTCAAGCATACGGCCTATTTTCCGGAAGCCACCAGCAATGTCGTTGAGTGTGAAGTGGTCCCGATCCGGGTGGCGTAAAAGTGCCAGTACCTCAACAGCGTCCATGTCGTATTTAAGAACCAGTACATCATCAGGTGATGCTGAGCTCGCAAAGGTACGAGCATGCATCGTGATAGAATCGGCATTCCATTGGCTGGTTGGTAGCAGATCTGCAAGATGACCAATGATGCCATTGGCATTGTCGTCAGGATTCACGCCACAAATCAAAGTGCGATAGCGGCGAGAGAGCATGTCATTCAGTAGATGTTGGCCCCATTGAATACGGACACATCGCCCATCCGGATTCGCGTCCTTTGGATTGCCAGCCGGTAAAAGTACCACACGATCAGCCCGTCGATCGGCGTGCATAAGGGCATCGCCCTCGCCATCATAAAGCTTGGGGACATGTTCTTCTGATGCTGTTTTTGTCATGGCGAATCTCCTCATAGAACAACGGTTTTGTTCTGCTCGCGGTATTCATCATACCAGGGCAATTCCAAAACGAGGAAGATCGCTATTGCATTGCATTGGCCGATTGAATCATGCTGTCCCAGCCAATCTACGGACAGTCATCATGAAGCCTCGCTTCATATTGGCGTACATAGCCCAGACAATGAGGCTGTAAATCAGAGCGCCCACAACAGCACCAATAAAGAGCGTGAGGCGAGCTGTGAAAACGCTGTCGTTCAGTGCATCGGGGATCATTTGGACAGGATATGAACTTGTGTAGAGCACGTTGATTGGGCTGAGGCTCTCGATGAAGGCGCCCGCGAAAGAGAAGTTCGCCCCAGCGGGAATACCACAGAGACTGAGGAGGCCCAAAACACTTCCAGCGGTGAGTACCGAGAAGACCACGGAGGAAATGGTGCTCTTGCTGCGGATTGACCATTGCAGGCCAACCATCACGCAGAAGGCAGTAAATGGTACCAGTACCAGTATGAGTGCGATGACCACTTCAGGGAGTACCAGTGGCAGCACCAGTGCACTACCACCAAATGGGTTTGGTATTGATGCGGTGGCCCCGCGCCCAAAACCATCACTTAAGACAAAGATGGCGACAATGAGCATCGAGGTGATTGGAACAGCCATCATGGGCGCAAGAAACTGAACAATGCCTCGGAGTTTGCCAGCGATATAGGGGCCCGGTTGAATAGGCGTCGTCAGAATGAGATCAAGGGTTCCATCTTCACGTTCACGAGCCACTGCTGTGGCGCTCATATTGATGGCGACCAGCGTAATGACGATGACCTCAGCAGCAACAAGTACCGTGATCACTTGCTTGGCCACCTTTTGGTCAACGGTGTCTGTTGCCATGAGAACTGTCAATAGAAATGGGATTGCAATACCCACAATGACAAATCCCCAGCGACCAAGAATGGAGGGCAGGTTACGACCACGATTATGCGATTCTCGCCATGAAATTGGATTACGGCCAACCGGTCGTGGGACGCGCGTTGAGCTGCCAACAGCACTGAGCCCAACCAGTCGACGCCACCACGGAAGGCTGCCGGTGGCCATTCCAATCATACGAACACGCAGTGTTGAATAAGCAACCATCAACCCAGATAGGATCAAACAAATCCAACAGAATGTTGCAATGGGATGGGAAAACCACAGGTTTGAGATCCAAGAGCTTGAATCTGTTGGTGGACGGGCAATATAAGAATTTGAATAGAGTAGAACTTCGAGTGCTAAAAACGGATTGAGTGGGGTGAGTACAGTGGAAAGGTCTGTGATCGATCCGGCACGAACCGGTTGTCGGATCTGTATGTCAGCGGCATAGGTCAGAAATAAGTAAATGATGACGCAAAAGTAGAAAAGAAACACGGCGCGCTTTCCAGCCGTACGGGTGACCGATAGTGTGACGGCAATAGCCGCCACCAGCAGCGCGCTGCATGCAGCAATGGCGTAACTTTGGAAAATGGAGCTACCAGGAACACCACCAAAATATTGGGTGACAGCAAAGAGCGGGAGGCTGGCAAGGAGCAGGGCCAGTACAAAGAACAATCGTCCAAAGAGATTGCCAAGCACAATCTGCATCGAGTTCAAAGGTGTTGTCAGCAGGATGTCCCAGGTTCGCGGTGATGCTTCTTGAGCAATGGCACCTGCCATGAACACTGGCGTCAACAAACAGATCAATCCAACCTGAAGCAAACTGACCACGGTAAAGAGCTGGGCGCCACCAGCAGCAAAGCTGCGCATGGACATAGAGCTGCCACCGATCTCACCGAGCAAGACAAAGAGCATGACCACAATCATGATGGCCAGATATCCAGAGCGGAGATAGAGATGGCGCACCCGCCTCGAACCACCTTGGATCAGACGGAGGCAGATGGGGTTGGTTGGAAGCAGTCGCAAGACCCAGTTGAGTATGGCTGGCATGGCGAATCTTCCTGCATTGGAGAACTTAGGGAGCAAAAGGTGTTTGTAGGCTGCAAAAGCCCATTCTGGACCTGGGAGGCCAGGGGGTGTATCGGACGCTAGAGCCGAGCTTGACGGAAAATGATCTCACTGCCTCAGGGATCCAGTCTTGACGGGTTCAAGATGCTGTCGATAATAGTAGATACTCGCTGAGAGGCGAGGACGACTGGCTGATGAGCAGCGTGCTGATCACAGTCGATGACATTACACACGGCCCGCTCGGTCCAGGATCGCAGTGCGTTCGTTTAGAGGCTATCTACAATTGCTGCCTCCAGTGTTGATCACTGTTGGAGAGGGTAATTCGGATAGCACGAATAGATTGAATTAGTTCGCGACAGTAGTTTTTATTTTTTTTAGTATCTACTCCGGAGTTTTAGCCCCGAATCAGCACATAACGTCTATTGAAGGCTTTTCGTCATCTATTGGTAGAAACGGCATCTCAGCTGGTTCACGGTAGGGTGAAGAAGGCAACTTTATGTACACGGGGCGATTTCAGCTGTCGTCATTTCGATCAATTCGTATAAGCGGACTTACGGTAATGAGTGCCATGCTCTTTTGACGTGATGGCACGCTTGGGTATGGATTGAGCGGTCTCTTCCCAGATTAGATTGGGGTTGCCAGTGCTATTATTGGGCGTTGAGGGGACTGGACTGGTCTTGTGGATCATTGCTGCGGCTGTAGGCGGCGCCATTTTTTCTTGGCTGCTTATCGCTCAGCTCACAGGCGGCACCATTAGCAGAGCCCGCAAGGAAGCGGAGCGTCGATTAGAAACTGCGGAGCGCGAGGCAGAAAGTATTCGCGGCAAGTCGGAGTTGGACGCGGAACGTTTTGTGCGGCAACAGCGAGAGACCTTTGATAAAGAACAGGCCGCAGCGAAAGCTGATTTCAAGAAAGCAGAAAAACGTCTGGCAAGCCGCCAAGACAAACTGGATTCAAAACTGGATCGCCTGTCGTCAAAAGAGAATAAGCTTGATCAGCGGCATGAATCTCTGTTGAGTAAGGAAACCGCACATGAGGAGGCCATTGTGTCTCTTCAAAAAGAACGAGATCAAATTCGTGCTCGGTTGGCAGAGGTTGGATCGCTTACGGAAGAGGCTGCTCGCGAGCAGCTGCTTGAAGAAGTTCGACAGTATGCTGAGCATGATGCTCGCGAGCTATCGCAGCGTATTTTAGATGAAGCAGAAACAGACGCGCGCGGCAAGAGTCGTGAGATCACCTTGATGGCTATCCAGCGTTATGCCGCAGAGCATGTGGCTGATTCAACAGTTCGATCGGTCCGGATTGCATCAGATGATCTCAAGGGCCGAGTCATTGGCCGTGAGGGGCGAAATATTCGAGCATTGGAACGTGCTACTGGAGCGGACATCTTGGTTGATGATACGCCCGGCGTTATTTCAGTTTCATGTTTCGATCCCGTGCGTCGGGCGATTGCGGGCGAGGCGTTAGCCAAGCTCGTCGAAGACGGTCGAGTGCATCCCTCTCGAATTGAAGAAGTTGTTGCCTCAGTCCGTGCCGACATGCAAGAGCGCATTAAGACCTACGGTAGTGATGCAGTGATGGAAACGAGCATTCGAGGTCTTCATCCCAAGATTGTTGAAGCACTGGGCAAAATGCACTTTCGCACAAGTTATGGGCAGAACGTGCTTCGGCACTCTATTGAAGTTGCATTCCTGAGCCAGATCATTGCTGATCAATTGGGGCTTGATGGCGACATCGGCCGCCGCTGTGGGCTGCTTCACGACATCGGTAAGGCGATGGACCATGAGATGGAGGGAACACATCCTGTCATTGGAGCTGAGTTCTGTCGTCGCCACGGCGAGAAGACCGAAGCAGTACTTAATGCGGTTGCCGGCCACCATGGGGATATCCCCGCAACCACACCCTATACACCGATTGTCATGGCCGCTGATGCGATCTCTGGAGCACGTCCAGGAGCGAGGCGGGAATCGATGGAGATGTATGTCAAACGTCTTGAGCAACTCGAATCTTTGGCGAGAGAACATGAGACCGTGACAGAAGCACATGCTATTCAAGCAGGGCGTGAAGTGCGGGTCATCGTGGATGCAAAGAAAGCTGATGATGCACTGGCATTTGATATTGCAAGTAAGATTGCCAAGCGTGTTGAAGAAGAGATGACTTTCCCCGGAGAGATTAAGGTGACGGTGCTACGTGAAGTTCGCGCCGAAGCAACTGCGAGATAATTCCGACAAAGTGGTGAGCCTTCTCACCAAAAATGTTTTTGGAGAGAATCGTCATGCCAATAAAGGCTACAGACGTCAGGCGTGGGCAAGCCCTGATTTTTAATGGTCAGTTGAACATCGTGCTCGATACCGATCACGTGAAGCCTGGTAAGGGGCCAGCGTATGTACAAGCGAAGATGAAAAACTTGGAGACAGGTACCATCAAGGTAAACCGTCTCAATTCATCTGATAAGCTTGATGACGTCAATATTGACCGTCGTGAAATGCAATATCTCTATGACAGTAGTGGTCAGGGTAATGGCCCTTTTGTCTTTATGGACAATGACAATTATGAACAGTTTGAAGTAGATGGTGATGTGCTTGGTTCTGATCAGAGCCAATGGCTCAAAGAGAACATCACGGTCAAGATTATGATGCACGAAGAACGCCCGTTGGGTGTTGAAATGCCACTGGTCGTGGAATTAGCGGTGACCGAGACGGCGCCACAGCCAAAGGGTGCTACAGCCACAAATCAACTCAAAACAGCCGTGGTCGAAACCGGTGCCAATGTGCGCGTGCCACCCTTTATTGAGATTGGTCAGGTCGTCAAGATCAATACCGAAACCGGGGAATACCTAGGCAAGGCATGATGTTCTCATGCAAACACTGACTGAGATTCGCCAGTTGTTAGCTGAGCATGGCCTTCGGCCACGTCGTCGCTTGGGTCAGAATTTCATGCATGATAAGAATCAGGTGGCCAAGCTGGTGTCTGCAGCAGCACTGGAACCTGGTGAACTTGTGTTGGAAGTCGGCCCCGGTACAGGCACGCTGACCGAAGCATTAATCGCAGCTGGGGCTCGAGTCGTCGCCAGTGAACTCGATGCTGGTCTTGCAGCGCTCATTCGTGATCGCTTTGGAGAAGAGATAACGATTGTTGAAGGCGACTGTTTAGCAGGTTCTGATTCACTTGCGCCAGCGCTTTTAACGGCCCTTGGTGATCAGCCCTTTGTGACGGTTGCCAATCTTCCATACCAGGTGGCGAGCCCACTGATGGTTTTGCTTCTTCAGACCTGTGTGAATTGCCGAGCTATTTTTGTGACCGTTCAGCTTGAGGTGGCCCAACGGATGACAGCAAGCCCTGGGACCAAACAGTGGGGGCCACTCACTGTCATGTTGCAGGCATTTGCTGACATTAAGCGGTTGGCGGTGATTCCTGCCAGCAGCTTCTGGCCAGAGCCAAAGATTAAAAGTGCACTTGTTTCCTTGCAGAGGCGGCCGCAGACGTTGATCTCAGACGCGCATGGATTTGGTCGCTTTGTGACCCAGCTCTTTACCAAGCGGCGTAAACAGTTGGGCGCTATTCAACCTACTTGGAAAGTGTCGTCGCTTGATTTTGATTGGACGAGACGTCCAGAGTCTTTGGCAATATCGGAATTGGTAACACTGTTTGAATTCGAGAAAAAAGCGAGGATGCAAAGAGAAGTACAATGAGCGATATGGATTCACAATTAAGGATTGCTATTGTCGGCGGAACTGGCGTCGGCGATGCCCTTGCAAATCAGCTGGATGCCGAAGGACGTCGCACTGAACGTCCTGAGACACCTTTTGGTTTGCCAAGCGACGCGATCCAACTCGGTTCTATTGAAGGAACGCCGGTGGCCCTCCTTCGGCGCCACGGTGCCCAGCATCAATTTAATCCGACCCATGTGCCATACCGGGCAAACATATTTGCCCTCAAGCTTCTGGGCTGCACGCACGTGCTTGCCAGCGGCGCCACTGGATCATTGCAAGAGTCAATCAAGCCGCGCGATCTGGTGCTTTGCGATCAGTTGATTGATCGCACCACAGCCCGTGATCAGCAGCGCACCTTCTTTGACGGGGCTGCGGTTCATGTCGAGTTTGCTGATCCCTGTTGTGGTGTGATGCGGCAATGGCTGATGAAAGCAGCTGAAAGCTGTGACGATCTCAAGCTGCATCCTCAAGGCACTTACGTGTGTATGGAAGGGCCTGCTTTTTCGACGCGAGCAGAGTCGCGTATGCATCGTTCCTGGGGTGGTGATCTCATTGGCATGACGGCTTTGCCAGAAGCTCGCTTAGTGCGTGAGGCAGAAATGGCGTATGCCTTGGTTGGTATGCCGACTGACTACGACGCCTGGCGCGAACATGATCCTGGACAAGATACAGCGACGGTGCTGACTGAGGTGTTGGCGCATCTCACCCATGCGTCTGATGCGTGTTTGAGATTAATTCGCGCGGCGCTGCGTGATGTCACCGTGTTGCGTGATACGCCCAGTCAGGCTGGTTCAGCGCTGGCCAATGCGATCTGGACATCGCCTGATGCCATTGATGTAGAGACGCGCCAAGCGCTAGCCCCGTTGTGGGGTAACCGTTTGGATGGGTAAGCCATTTCGTTAGAAACGGCGAACAAACAGGTCTATTGTGCCTAAAAATCAGCCAGATCGAGCGATGCTGAGGCGGTCGTTTCGCCATCGATCTGGTCGTATGCGATCCGAATCACCAGTTCGAAGTCAGGGAAGCGGCGCGTGACCTGCATATTAAACCGACGAAGATCATTGCGGCGGAAATCCCATTGCGGAAAGACCTTCACTTTGTAGCGCTTGCTGAGGTCGTACTCCCAGCCGATATCTAAAAGTTCAGATTCATTGAACGAGGTCATTCGGTATTCCACATAAGTCCTCATCTTTGGAGAGTGATCAAAGGACACCCCAACCGACGTTCGGGCCAGTTCATTGTTGTCCAAATCCCAAATGACATCGCCAGAGAAAGACATTGTGTCAGTGACCATCCAAACACCTTTTCCACGGAGATGGTCACCAAGTGATGAATACTGTGGTCGCCATGAGAAAAACTGCGGCGTTGGATACCGCTGATCGGGATCGTCTCCGGTCACGACGGCATAGGTATCGAGCGTGAGGAAATCGACTGAACGCCAGCGGCCGGGACCACCCCGTTGTGTTTGAAATGTATTTCGGATGCCGATTTGAGCCGCTGCACCATCCGCGATTTGATCGACGGAAGCATCGTATTGAGGGCGTTCAGCATCATTGAAATCATTGCTTGCATACCAGAGCATCAGGTAAGGCTCCAGGATGTGGCGCATGCGGTTGAGGTCGAGTAGTTCGTTTTTGACAGTGTTGTAAACGCGCTGAATTTCGGTATTGAGTCGTACGCCGATTGAACCCGACAGCAGCAGATTCTGCTCTTCATCCGCCTTGGTCGAGTACTCATCTAAGAAATAGGATGCTTCAACAGAGACAAAAGGTGTTGCTTTGAGCCAGCCAAGTGTGAGTGGCGCTGATAACTCTTGTCGGGTGTTTAGCTGTGTGACCCAGCTCTCGATGAGGCCCTGATTACGTAGTTCGTCAGAAAAGTCCTCATTTTTGGTAGCCACAAAGCCTTTGTTGCGGACGCCGGCTTCTTCCGGTGTTCCTGGTTGAAAGACCATGCGCATACGGCTGGCTCGATACTCACTTGAGTAGGTCAGGATATCAAAGAGATTGTCCCCATACCTGCGGTAGGTTAATTCCGGGAACTTGTCGACTTGGTATTGGCGGCTTGCGAGAAGCCATGCGTTCGAAATGAAGTTGTTGATTGAATAGTCTGCTAATGCCGTAAACGCAGTGTTTTGATCTTGGAATTTGGCATAGAAACTAGTCTCATACTCGCGCCGATCGTAATAGTCTTCCGAACGCCAAGATGAGACGTATGTTTCATCACTGATGTAGGAAAATTGAGCTTGTACAAGCCAGTAATCGCTAAGAATTGAAGTGTTTTTCCATAGAGCGAGGCCGCGCAGGTTTTCTTCAACCGCCAGGGTTCGCCCGGCAGCGGTTCGTTCTTCGCCCTGGTCAGACTGAAGATAGAGATCCAGTTCCCCGGAGGTGTCTCCAAAGTAATAGCCGGCATCAACTCCGCCACCAACACCGCGCGTCGTATATGCATCAAGTTTGAGGGTTGTATCGATGCCTTCGGGCGGATCCATACCCATCAACGACCAGAAATCCCAACGGGTTCCAATGATGGCGCCCTTATACTTGTTATATCCGGCACGAATACTCTTGAGCGGGAACCGACGGTGGGACCCGTGAAAGACCGGCCAATAGCCAACTGGGACGCCACCTGCACGGAAAGTATTGTGCTGGCTATGAAAGAAGATCTGCTCTTCATCAGCTGCATCTGCTGAGGGCACGCGATCAATCCTGACCTGCTCAGAACCAATGGCAAAGTGAGGCGTAAAAAACTCACTGGTCGAAATCGTGGCTTGGCGGGCATGCCATTGCTGATCAGCAGCTTGTCGGAGTTCGCCTGCACGTGCATAGAGCGGGAAACGGCCATCGCGATTGTATGTGCGCAAAACGGCATTGAGCATGACTGCCTGGCCATTCTCAAAGTCGTAGTAGACTTTTGGAGCTCGAATGACATATTCCCCATTATCAACATCTGCGACGACATTGCCTTCAAGGTAGATGCCAAGAATGTCCTCATTCGACATCTCTTCGGACATGATGTCCTTGACTGATCCGGGTTGCAGGAAAACCACACCGCGTTGTGCCGTGAGTGTGAGCGTAGAGAATTTGTCAAAGTCTTTGGTGCTGCCGGCGTGATACTCAATCATGACCGTGCCCATGATGCTAATCGTGTTCTGATCTGAGCCCGGTTCAAACTCGGCGCGACCAGCTATAAATCGAATTCTTCCATTTGGTGCCTGGAGCCACGGCGTTGAGTTCCCTCGATTGGGCAGCGATTCCATGGTGCTTGGTTCGATCTTCGGTGCCTTTGGTGGCGAACCGCCTGGAGTGGGTATGAACTCGGGCGCTTTATACTTCCTTTTGACCTGAGGCACTTGGCTTAGTTGCTGTGGTTTAGACACGACCTGCCAAAGATGTTCGGCCATGCGTTCATGGGCCATCTCTAAGAGTTGTGGCATGTCTGGTTTGCCGGGTGTCATGAGCGCCGTATGAATCTGTATTTTGCCGGTTGTACTTGCCGTAACCAACACATGATTCCCCGCCACACCGAGGCCTGCTGTTGAGGTGCGATTTTCAACTTGCGGGAAGTAAATGGCAATCTGGCTTATCAGCCCCTTGTCACTATCCATGCGATTAAGCCAAACAACTGCTCGGTTCGATTGAAAGGCATATTGGCCAATGTTTATTTTGACGTTGCCATCGAGCACGAGCCTTTGAGTTTCATTGACGGTCCAGTTCCAGACCCGAAGAGCTGAGAATGAAGCTTCTTCAATGATTGGCTCGATCGGTAAAACGATGCCGCTCAGTCGATCGCCAGAAATCTCAATTTCGCCAGAGGGCTTTTGAATGAGCTGGCCACTACCTAATGACGTGGCGGTTGCGGCAGCGTCGTCCCCTGGGCTTGGTGCGGGTGCAACTTCAATGTCAATAGGTTTGGTAATCGGTGGGGGAATGGGTAATTCATCTGCGGCCGAATCTTGTGCATTGATTCGTCCGGCAGTGAACAATAGAAGTAGTGCCGATAGAACCAATGCCAGCTTGCTGGCGCGTCGCCAAGGATGGTCAATCCCGAGTGTTAGTGAGTGGGGTGAGCTCACAAAGGCAATCATAACCACTACGACGGAAAGTGTTGTTCTTTCGTAGCCGAGCTGTGGTACATTTCGAAGAAGGGCTGGAGTCGCCTCTGGAGACACTGGGGCTAGACGCTCGGGCTAACCTCTTCCTTCATTGAACATTGCCTCGAGAAAGTCATTCGGATGAAAGGGCTCAACGTCCTCCGGTCGCTCACCAGTGCCGATGAGCTTCACGGGAATACCTAATTCATCCTGAACAGCCAGCACAATGCCCCCACGAGCCGTGCCATCAAGTTTGCTTAAAAATAAGCCACTGACATCGATGGCTTCCTGGAAGTGCCGAGCTTGAACAAGGGCGTTTTGCCCCTGGGTGGCGTCAAGCACCAAAAGGACCTCATGGGGGGCACCAGGAATCTGTTTGGCAACCACATCACGGATTTTGGTTAATTGCCGCATGAGCGACTCTTCGCTGTGCAACCTGCCAGCGGTATCAATCAAGAGTACGTCGCTATTGCGTGCCTTCGCTGCTGTTGCAGCGTCAAAAGCAACACTCGCGGGATCACTACCTGGCTCACCACGGATCAGATCAACCCCGAGACGATCTGACCAAACCGCTAGCTGTTCAATGGCTCCAGCTCGGAAAGTATCGGCAGCCGCTAGCATCACACTCTTTCCATCTTCTCGAAGAGAGTGAGCAATTTTAGCCACACTCGTTGTCTTACCGACACCGTTGACGCCTGCGACAAGAATGGCGGTGGGTCCATCTCCGGAGGTTACTATTTGGTGCTCGGATTCACGCCAGCGATCTGCGAGCAGTGTGCGAAGAAATTCGAAAACATCTTCACCACGTTTCAGCTTTCCTTGCCGTACATCTTCTCTGAGAGATGTGATGATGACCTGAGTCATTTGGACACCAACATCTGCCTTGAGAAGAAGTACTTCAATCTCGTTAATCAGGGCATCATCAAGGGTGCGGCCAGCGAGAATTGATCGTAGCGGTGAAGTCAACGTCTCCTGCGTCTTGCGGAGAGCGCCGGTCACTGCCGAGAGTGTTGCGCGGAAGAGTCCCATGAGTATTATTCTGTCGGTATCACTGTTTCAGGCAATTCAGTTTGATTGTCTTGCAGACCACCATTTTCACGTAGAAATCGGTACATCTTGTCCAGGATGCCATTAATAAACATTGGCGAATGTTCTGTGCTGAATTCCTTAGCTAGTTCAACAGCTTCATTAATGGCGACTTTTGGCGGTGTTCTTCCAAGAGCCATTTCGCAATACGCCAAGCGAAGAATAGAGCGATCAACAACAGGTTGCCTTCTGGTGGGCCAATCTTCTGCAAACTCAGTGGCCATTTCATCGGCCTGGGTGTGAATGGCCCATGCTTCCCGAGCGAGTCGCAAGGCTTCATCATGATCAGCCTCAGATCCTGGCGATTCACGAAGCGATTCACGAACGACCTCGTCTCCAATATCAGTACTAGAGTCGAATTGATACAAACACTGCAGAGCAGCACGGCGCATGTTTTGAGGTGAGTCGGTCAAGTGACAGGTTCTCTTAGAGCTCGAATCGACTGAGCCAGTTGGATTGCGGCGGCCATTGAATCATGTCCTTTATTGCCTACGGAACCGCCTGAACGTTCTTGGGCTTGCTCGATGGTCTGACAGGTTAACACACCAAGTGCGATGGGTATGCCTGTATTAACCATGATGCTACTGAGCCCTTGTACAACACCGTTTGCAATATGCTGATCGTGAGTTGTTTCGCCAGTGATGATACAACCGATGGCTACGATGGCGTCTGGACGATGGGGACGTTGTGGATCTGCCAATGCAGCACACAGACCAATCAGTTCCCAGGCCCCCGGTGCCAAGTGGCGTATGACCTGTGTGCCTTCCCCACCTGACTCCATAAAGCAGCGCACCGCGCCAGCACAGAGTGAATCTGTGATCTCACTGTGATAGCTGCTTACCGCAAGCTCAATGCGGGTACCAGTGGCGTCAATTGTGGCAAGATCTTTATCGTACATTGGAGGGGCTGCCTATTTTTGCTGATGCATCCTAGTTTGGGTGCCCAGTGGGGGCAATATGAGCGGTGAATTTATAGTCCAACGAAGATGTATCGCTCCAGCGTAAGATATAAGCCATGAGTCGTTTCCTAATGCGCATTTTGACAGCGATCCAGTTGACGCGTCTGACCATCGCTTTTGGTGCAGTCAGCGATATTTGGTTCATTATTCTGCTCACGCGTGCTGAGCCTCGTTATACACACATTCACGTGCACAATCTGCCAATTGGCCTTTCGCTTCTAGCGGGTGCCGTATTGGCACTCGGCCTCTTCGCTCATGGGGCAGCGCTCAATGATCTTCTGGATCTTCAGCATGATTCAGCGTTCAGTCCCGATCGGCCGATTCCAGCGGGACGAATTCGAATTGGGCAGGCAGTGGTGATCACGATTGGTGCCTTGCTGATGGCATTTCTTGGTGCATCAATTCTTGGTGTCTGGGCTGTTGTATTGACGCTGCTTATGGCTGCAGGCCTTCTGTTCTACAACACAGCGGGCAAATTTATACCCGCAGTGGGCTTTACAACGATTGGGCTTTTATACGTCGTACATATGCTCATTCCGAACCACGAACTCTCCTTTACGCTGCCTCTTTGGCTGATCATGACACATATCATGGCGATTTCGATGGCCGTGCATCTCTTAGAAGAGAAGAGACCGAGAATTACAACCCAGACGATCGTGATGACTTTGATTGCCTGGATCTTCTGGTCAGTGGTCATTATTGGGGCAGGGATCATGAGTCAAGGCTCACTCTGGCCTGTTGGTATTAGCCCTTGGGCTGTTGTATACCCGCTTGTAGCGGTGGCCGGTTTTCTGATCGTTGTGCAGTGGAAACTGAAATCAGTCAGTCCACGTGCTGGAGCAGAGAAGCTTCGACGCTATGGAGCTATGTGGCAAAGTCTTTATGCAGCAGCTTGGCTTCTGGCCTTGGGGATGGTTCCAGAGGCACTGGGTATGGGCATTTTTGCACTGGTGGGATTTTGTGGGATGACCATGATTCGCGAGGCAGCTGGGCTCACTGGCAGGCCAGTCGAATTCAGAAGTTAGCCCCGAGCCGCTCCATAGCGGGGTCCATTTGGCCGTCAAAAAGGCGATTAATGATTAGGAAAGACTCCAAAAAACGTATTGCTACTTAATATTTCTTGTCTCTGGCTTCGTACGAGGTAGCTTTGAGTAGATCGGCCCTGACGACCTCGCTACGGAGGAGAAGCGACGTTGCAGGGCCGGTTTATCTTTTGGACCGGCTGAGCAGGTCTAATTGCCCCCATAAAAAAAATGAGCGTATGAAGTGCGATTTTTGGCACTTGTGGCGTTTATGCAGCATAAAAGCGTCTCTTGGAGAAGAATGTTGCCTCAAAGCCACATTGTCACTTAAGTGGCCCCTCGGTCATGACGATTCCGGGGGTGCTATGAATAAAAATGATGCTCAACAACAACGTCCGATGGATTTCAACACTCAATCAATGCCTTTTGAGGGTGCTTCAGGCACCTGGCCGAAAAGGTCCGAACCAATGAGTCAGAAGCAAGAGTTACCAGATCATGTCTGGGACTTACTCTTGTCTTCACACTCAGCGATTACAGATGCTCATGAACTGATTGATAGTCATTGTGACGAGCCTATTGAGGCAGTTGCCATTGGAGACACAGTTCTCAGTCATCTTGCGACGGCCCAAGCGGCAATTGAGCGTATTGCACTGACCTACAGTAGTGCGTTGAGTGAATCGAATGATGCTGCTGAATCCGAGCCAGCCATGACAGAGAATAGAGGCACCCGGCAGGAGATCGATGAACTCGTATCCAGTCTTCGGGAATCAGCCGAGCAACTCGATATTCAACTCGATATTCAGATAGATCATCGTGCCTACGCAATGGAGGTCAATTCCATCAAGGAATTTCTTGGGCCTTCACTTCGACGAGCTGTTGAGCTCACGGCTCATGCGCCAACTGAACTCAGGCGTGTGGAATTAAGTGTTACATTTGCTGAGGCTCTTTGTGGTCGGGGAATGGTTGAGTTTCTAGTTGCTGATACGGGGCCACGAAGTGCTGAAATGGGAAGTAACTGGGGCGTTCAGTGGCATTCAGCTCAAACAGAGTTAGTGCGAGCAATCGGTGGGGTCTTCGAAGTCATACCCATTCCTGCAGATGGTGGCTCTGTCGTTCATATGCAGATACCGATGCGCCAGCCTAATCAGCAGCTGGCAGCTTAAGGGAACATCATGGGACGGATTCTTGTTGTTGATCAAGATGTGGTCGTTGTTGAGGCTTTGGCCCAACAAGTACGCGATCTGGGCTATGAGGTAGAGGCACGAACCTCAGGTGAGGCTGCTCTCGTCATATTACATGAGGCTGCAACAGCCAAAAGCCCATTTCAGGTAGTCATCACAGATCTGGCTATGCCGGGACTCTCTGGTCAGGCGCTGATCCATCGTATTGCTGAAGATCACTCAGATGTTGTTGTTGTTGCTGTTACAAGCTTCGGAACGATCGAAGAAGCTGTTGCCATCATGCACGCGGGGGCGATCGACTATCTGACCAAGCCAGTTCAAAAGCGGAACCTTGAGTGCACGATTGAGCGAGCCTTGCGTCGCCAGGCACTTCAGTGTGTGCAATCGAACAGTCGTTCAGGAACAGCAGGTCTCAGTAGTGGGTCCTCTGGTCTTGATTCAGTGATCAGCGGCGATCCGCGTATGCAGGATGTCTACAGCACAATTGTTGCCGTCGCAGATAGTCCGACGACCGTTTTAATGACGGGTGAATCTGGCACAGGTAAGTCACTCTTAGCACGATGTATTCATACGAATTCGGATCGTAAGGACGCGCCATTTGTAGAGGTTTCTTGTGGGTCAATTCCAGAGACACTCCTGGAATCTGAGCTCTTTGGTCATGTGAAAGGTGCCTTTACAGGCGCCCATGCAGATAAAGTCGGGCGTTTTTGTGCCGCTGATGGCGGTACGATTTTTCTTGATGAAATCAACTCGGCCTCACCTGGCATGCAGCTCAAACTTCTGCGTGTCTTGCAAGAACGGCAGTTTGAGCCCGTCGGAACCAGTGAGTCTGTTTCTGTTGATGTTCGGATTGTCTTGGCAAGTAATCAGCCACTCGAACAACTTGTTGCAGAAGGTACGTTTCGACAAGATTTGTACTACCGCATCAATGTGGTGAGTGTTGAGCTTCCGCCACTTCGCGATCGTTTGGCAGATGTTGTCCCATTAGTCGAGCACTTTGTTCAAGAAAAGGCAACGATGCTTAAGCGACAGGTGCTCGGGTTTACTGATGATGCAATGGAACTCCTGCTTAAATATAATTATCCCGGCAACGTTCGAGAGCTTGCCAATATTGTTGAGCGAGCCATCGTGTTAAGTGAAGATCGGCGCATCAGTGCCCGTAGTTTGCCCCCGGCAATCAAAGAGCAGAACGGCTTGCTTTCTGCAATGGTTCTACCGCAGGGTCTTGAGGGTGAGCAAGCAGCTGATCAGGAGGTGAAGCCACTTCGCATCGCCTTAGAGGGACCTGAGCGTCAGATCATTCGGCAGGCGCTTGAAACCAATGACTGGAATCGACAGCAGACGGCAGATCAATTGCAGATCAATCGTACGACGCTGTATAAGAAAATTCGCTATTACGGATTAGACAAGCTCGCCCGTACTGCGTGAGCAGTCACGTTTGATTTATCTTGTTCTGCTGCATGAGGCTGATCGGGTAGGACGCCCAAGTAAGACAGTGCATGATCGAGCACATCCCTGACAACCGGTCCAGCGACAGTGCCGCCATAGTATCCCTTACTGCGCTGTGGATCATCGATGACACAGATGGCAACGAGCCGTGGGTTTGATGCGGGCGCGCCTGCAATGAAGCTAGATACATAGCGATCTTCAAAGTAGCCGCCACCTTTTGGTTTAGGTAGTTGTGCGGTGCCAGACTTTCCGAAGAGTCGATAGCTTTCTGAAACTGCTCGGCGACCAGTGCCCTCGGTCATGACACGTTCGAGCACTTGGCGTGTTTCCAATGCCGCCCAGGCCGGAATCGCACGATCAAGCATTCCCGCTTCACTTTCTTTTGACGGCGTCAAGCGTAATTGAGGCATGGTGCCGTCACGAGCAATAGCCATAAAGGCACGCACCATTTGCACAGGCGTGACGGCAATTTCATGGCCCATTGCAACAGATACTTGCGTGTATTGATTCCAATTTTTCTGCTTGGTGATCAGGCCAGCAGATTCGCCTGAGAAGCCACAGCGTGTAACGCGTCCAAATCCAAATCGTGCAACTGTTCCCTGCATTTCTTTAAAAGTCATGCGTTGAGCAACAATTGCCATGCCGCTATTCATTGACTTGATGAGTACCTTCGTCCAGTTTGCTGGACCGTAGTAATGTGCGTCACGAATAAGTCGGCCAGTGTCTGTTCGATAACCAGTACTGGTGGGTGTTTTGAGCATCTCCTTTGGATCGGCGCGTCCAAGTGATGTGGCGGTAGCCCAAACAAATGGTTTGAAAGTCGACCCAGGCTCATAGGGATCGGTGACGCAGCGGTTGCGCATCAATGCTGGATGAACGGCCTTTTCACGTTGGATGTCTTTGCGATGTTCGGGAGGGTTTAGGACGGCATAGGAGGCCAGAATATCTCCTGTGGTGCAGTCAGCAAGAACAATTCGGCCACCAGCAGCAGCGCGATTACGTACTTCCTCTTCGAGTCTATTTTGGGCAAACTGCTGTAGGACCAGATCAATAGTGATCTGGATGTCTTCGCCATCGCTGCTTGGGCTATACCCATTGGGTTCTATCCATAAGGCTCGACGTCTGGCATCACGTAGATATGTAAGCTTGCCGTTCGCGCCTGCAAGCTGCTTTTGAAATTTGTATTCAGCGCCACTGAGCCCAGTGTGTTCGGTTCCCACTAATCCGACTAAGGAGGCACCAAGTGGACCGTTGGGCTGTTGGCGGACCTGTCTCATTTCTAAGCCAACACCGGGCATATTTTCGGCTCGGATGGCATCAACTTGCCAGTCATCTAAGAGAGGAGAGATGACGACATAGCGTTTGTGTAGAGACGGTTGAATGCGGCGGTCAATGCCAATGGGATCAATTTCAAGCAACAGGCCGAGATCGACGGCAATTGTATTTGGATCAGTAAGCAATTGAGGGTCAATGAACAGACGGTAGCCGACCGTGGAAGTTGAGATGATTCGGCCATGGCGGTCAATCAAATCACCACGACGAGCCATCTCAGTTCGGGAGGACATTGGTGAGCCAACGACTGATGCCAGTTTGGCGTTGGGTGCAATTTTGAGTTGTACAACCCGAGCAAATACAGTGACGAGCACCAGAATTAAGAGCAGTGGCGCCAAACGAAAAAAGGTACTGGTTCGAACGGCGGACCGCTTTAGGGCGTCATCCACCATGGCTCAACTCTTCATTCAGCGATAGTGCTTCTGGGATTGCCAGGGGTTTAGGAAGCTGGTGTTCCAGATTTTGCTGACCTTGGTCTGAATACCTTTGAGGGGTTGTCAAATCAACCCACTGATTTGGTGTCAGTGCTCGGAGTTTCTCAATGACACTCGGTCGACAGGCATTGGCGATTTCATTTCGAAGGGACCAGGCTGCATGGCGTTGCTGCTGAATGCGATGATGCAGCTGTGTGATGTCATGGACGGTATCAATCTGCGCTTGCCGTGTGAGCAACAATGCAAGGGCAGTTAATCCTGCAATGATGATTAAGGTCAGTAGTTTAGCAAACACAACCGGCGCTCCCGAGCGAGTCTTTACGGCGAACTAGTGAGCAGTGGGGTACCGCAATACCATCCCGACACGGAGTTGATCTGGATTAGAGATCGTTGCCTGATTGATCTTTAGGAAGGCATCCATGTGAGAGACAGAGCCCATCAACTTCTGTGTGAGTTCTGAAAATGTGTCTCCAGGTACGACTTTATAGGTGGCATACCCGTTTTTTTGCCCTGCATTGGACGTAGAGACTGGTGTACGTGGTTTTTGTGTGGCTGCAACTATCACTGTTTCACCTAAAACAACTGACGCCTTGGGAAGGCGAAGTCGATGGTTGAGGCGGAGTTGATTGGCATTGCTCAGGCCGTTGTAGCGAGCCACTGTTTTGACCATATTGGTGTCGCCATAGTGAGCGCGACAAATACTTGTGAGTGAATCACCACTTTGTACCTGATAGAAATCAAAGTCAGCCGAAGTCGCTATTGCATTTGTTGAGGAAGCTGTTCGAGCTAATTGCTGTAGATTCGGAGTGCGAAGCTGGCGTGGATTCGTCGGCTCAGTGACATTTGAGGCCAATCTCACTGCCGATGTGCTGGTCACAGTTGGGTTCGAAGCTGATGCAACTGGGGCAGGAGCGGTTGCCTCTATTTGTGTGAGGTTGACTGCGGCAGGGTAGACCTCGATCAGGTCGGGCGTCCGTTGTCTCTGGTTGTTCTGAGAGAGACCATCGGTGGTTGTACTGAGATCAGCGGTGGCCAATCGTGCAGTTGTTGAGAAGTGGTCTGAGATCAGGATTCCGACAATAAGAATAAGTCCAAATCCAACGACAAGAGCCAGTTTATGTTCCCGGGTCATGATGCGCAGCGTCCCTGCTTGCTTGACTGGGCCGTGCGCATCTCCGAAGCGCCAGAGCCAGAGGCCAGATCAATCTCAAAATACAAGCGGTGCATCTTGAGTTGGAGGAGTCAGTCCGTTGACAACCTCCGTTGAGTTCCTCACGATCAGGCTTTATTTGCGAAGGCGAATGACGCGTAATTTCGCAGAGCGTGATCGTGGATTCTCTTGTTGTTCATCCGTTTCTGGACGAATTACCCCTTTCGTGACGTGGTCAGCCAGATTTCGGCGAACCAGATCGTTAAAGGTGCGCTTGACTGGGCGGTCTTCAAGGCTGTGAAAGGCAATCATGCCTATTCGTGCGCCCGGATTCAGCCAGCCACCTTGGTTTGTCTGCTCTGCCCCCTGGACAATATCGTCCATAAGACCGTGAAGAGCAGCCAGTTCGTCGTTCACAGCAATTCGGAAGGCCATGAACGTCCTTGTGGCGGGGTTGATCCGGGATTGTGCTGCACGTCGCCCATAAACTTCCCGTACCAGTTGCGCAAGCGCACCAGTGGAGAGAATCGGCTTCTGGCCCCGATTCTGTGTAAGTTTTCGAGCGATCTTCCCAGCAAGGGGTTCTTGGCCATATTGCTGGATCAAGCTGGTCAGCTCCGATTCGGGCAATGTCGCAATGAGATCGGCCGCTGTAGGGCCTGAGGAGGGGTCAAACCGCATATCCAGGGGGCCATCTTTGGAGAAACTAAAGCCCCGCTCAGCAGTATCGATCTGGACAGAGTTGGTGCCAAGGTCAGCCAGGAGCAGATCCAGTCGGATATTTCGATCTTTGATTTCACGGCAGGCACCGGCAAAGTTCTCATGGATGGCAGTGACCGGTAGCCCCTGCTGGAGAAGTCGGCCAATGGTGGCGTCGAGACGTGTGCCATCACGATCAAAGGCAAAAAGATGGCCAGACTCTAGACCTCTGAGCCTCTGTGCAATGGCAGCGCTGTGCCCGCCTTCACCAAAGGTGCAATCAAGACCAATCTCGCCCGGTTGTGGGTTGAGCAGTTCAAGAGTCTCATTGAGTAAGACGGGTTTGTGGGCTGGTTCATTCATAGCGCGATACGCACGAGCAGGGCGCAAGATTCTGTCTTTATCAATCTCTGCCCTAATCAGGATAGTCTCAGGAGTGGCTTTGTTTCAGAGCCCAAGGAGCATGCGCTCTGGGTTCTCAATGCAGTTCTTGATATGGATCAGGAAGCCGACGGCTTCAGCGCCATCGATCATGCGATGGTCGTAGCTCAGCGCCACATACATCATTGGTTTGAGTGCCACACCACTATCAGCCGTCGTGTCCTCTACAGGCCGCTTCATAATTTTATGTAAGCCAAGGATGCCTGACTGTGGTGGATTGAGTATCGGTGTTGACATCAATGATCCGTAGACGCCACCGTTGGAAATGGTGAAAGTGCCACCGGTCATATCTTCAACGGTGAGCTTACCTTCGCGAGCTCGAGCAGCCATGTTTGCAATGGACATTTCCAGTTCTGCGAAATCCATGGTCTCTGCATTACGAATGATCGGGACCACAAGTCCTTTGTCAGTGCCTACTGCAACAGAAAGGTCAGCGTAGTCGTGATATTCAATCTCCTGGCCAACGATGTATGCGTTGACCCGGGGATAAGCCTGAAGTGCGGAGACGCAGGCCTTGCAGAAGAATGACATGAACCCCAGTTTGACGCCATATCGTTCTATGAAGCTGTCTTTGTGCTCACTTCGAAGCCGCATCACCTGGCTCATATCAATCTCATTGAAGGTCGTGAGCATGGCCGTTGTCTGTTGGGCAGACACGAGGCGCTCAGCAACGCGCTGACGGAGTTTGCTCATCCGTTCCCGTCGAGCGCCACGCGTGGCATTGGCCACTAATGGGGCGTCTGAAGCGGGTGCTTGTTGCGGCACGGGTTGGACTGGTGCTGCTACCACAGGTGGCTGTCGAGTTTCTGCAGCCATCACATCTGCCTTGGTAATTCGTCCCGAGGGGCCTGTGCCATGTACTTCAGCGAGTGATACACCGGAAGCTTCGGCAACTTTTCGAGCCAAAGGCGTGGGGACAGGATCAGTACGTCGAGCGAAGGTCGCTTCCGCTGGCTGAGCAGCTGGTGGTGCTGCCGCTGGCTGAGCAGGTGGTGCCGGGACAGCAGCGGTTGCTTGCTCAACAACAGCTGCAGGCTCTGAAGTTGGCGCTACCGTTGGCGGAAGTTCTTCAACTGGGGGCGTGGCGGTCGGTTGGGCTGCGGAATCAATCGAGCCAATGGTGTCACCGACTTTCATCTCCGTGCCCTCTGGCACCGAGATGGACAATTGCCCGCTACTGGCCGCAGGTAGTTCTTGTGTTACTTTATCTGACTCAATTTCAACAAGCATTTCATCTTGTTGTACGAAGTCACCATTGCTCTTTAGCCAACGTCCGACAGTGACTTCAACAATTGACTCACCAAGACTTGGAATGACAATGTTGTTGGCCATAGGTGGTTACCCGAATTACGAACTTGGTTTCTTATTAGGGAGCGTTATTGTAACTAATCTCACAAAGGACTAACGGGACTTGCCACGGCGGCCAGCTGTCTTCTTTCTGGATTGGGTCGTCTTCTTTCTCGACCCGGTGGTTTTCTTCATCTTCTTCTTAGAACTTGTGGTTCCAGTGGCTTTTGAGCTTGCCGATACCGCCTGGCATTTCGGCGCTTGTTGACGCCGTGTATCAATAATCAGGTGATATGGATCTTCATCGCCAAATCGCCCTGCATTGGCTTTTTGGTCGCTTTTGGGGATGCCTACAGCCGCATTCTTAATGCGCTGCTGGCCAGCCATGTGCATCTTGTTTGATCCCGCAGCCGGTGAGGCATTGGCTTCCCGGCCGATGTAGTCAAGCATGACTCCGAAGTGGTGTCGGAATATATCTTGAATGAACTGCCAGGCACCCATGTTTCTTGGTTCTTCTTGAACCCAAATGATTTCTTCAGCATTCTTGTACTTTTTGAAAATCACTTCAAAGTCTGGGTCATGTATTGGATAGAGCTGCTCCACCCGCACGATGGCGATGTCATTGGGCTCTGCCTTGGTCATCTGGTCGACCAGGTCGTAGTACACCTTGCCCGTGCAGAATAGAAGGCGTTTGATGCGTTCAGGATTCTTCGCAATTGGGCAGTCAATCACACGTTTGAAAGTGCCCTCAATGAGATCGCTATAACGGCTGGTTGCCTGTGGATTACGCAGCAAGCTCTTTGGTGTCATGACCACCAGCGGCTTGCGGAACGCTCGCTCCATTTGTCTTTGCAGCATATGAAAAACTTGTGCGGGTGTCGTGGGATTACAAACGACTTGGTTGTTATGCGCACAAAGCGTCAGGTAGCGTTCGAGACGAGCTGAAGAGTGCTCTGGCCCCATGCCCTCATATCCATGTGGCAAGAAGAGCGTTAAGCCTGAGGATCGTTTCCACTTAATCTCTGCAGATGCCACGAACTGATCGAGTAGTACCTGGGCACTATTCGCAAAGTCGCCGAACTGAGCTTCCCAGATCACCAGCATGCGGGGGTCGCCCAATGAATAGCCATATTCGAAGCCAACACAAGCAGCTTCTGAAAGTGGGCTGTTATATAAGCACACTTTTGCTTGATCATCAGCAATGTGATTGAGCGGAATATATGGCTCGTTTGTCACTTGATCGAAGATGACCGCATGGCGATGACTAAAGGTGCCCCGTTCGGAATCCTGGCCGGTGAGCCGAACCGCATGGCCATGTAGGAGCAGGATGCCGTAGCTCAACATCTCGCCGAGCCCCCAGTCAATGGGCTCATCTTCTGCAACAGCCTGGCCGCGGTAGCTCAGTAGTCTTTTGAGCTTTCGGTGTGGGGTAAACCCCTCAGGAACAGTGCAAAGTGCTTTTGAGACCAGCTTCAGTTCTTCTAGGGTCGCTGCTGTTTTGACAGCATCTTCTGTGTACTCTTGACTGAGCCCACGCCAGACATTTCGGAAAGCCTCGACCGGGGATGGCACAGGCTTGGTCTTTACGACTTGTTGTGATGCGTCCAGTGCGTTGTGGATCTCTTGATCCATCGCTTCAAGTTGAGGCTGGGAAATGACTTCTTGTTCAAGAAGAAATTGTTCGTATTGCTTGAGCACCGTTGGCTGATTATTGATTGCGGTATAGAGCGCTGGTTGGGTGAATGTTGGTTCGTCTGACTCGTTGTGTCCATGGCGGCGATAGCCCCATAAGTCAATGACGACATCGCGATTGAAAGTTTGTCGGTACTCAAGAGCAAGCAAGGCAACAAACGAGCATGCCTCAGGATCATCGCCGTTGACATGAAAAATTGGCGCATCAATCGTCTTTGCAAGATCAGTGCAATAGTGCCCACTAAAACCATCATGTGGATTGGTTGTAAAGCCAATTTGGTTATTGACCACGATGTGGATCGTGCCGCCAACCGTATAGCCATCGAGTTGTGAGAGGTTGAGCATCTCTGCAACAATCCCTTGGCCAGGGAATGAAGCATCTCCATGAATCAAAAGAGGGACGCACTTTGAACGCGATTCATCACTTCTGAGTCGTTGTTTTGCACGAGCGCGGCCAAGCACAACCGAGTGTCCATACTCAAGGTGGCTTGGGTTAGAGGCGAGCGTCAGGTGAATAGGCTTGCCGCCAATTGTTTCAAAGTCCGCGCTATATCCACGGTGATATTTTACGTCGCCGCCGCCCTCTGTGAAGTCTTCAAGCAGTGACTCTTCGAACTCAGTAAAGAGCTCGTCATAGGTCTTATGAAGCACGTTAACAAGCACATTGAGTCGGCCACGATGGGCCATGCCCAATGAGAGCTCCTCAACGCCACCATCAGCGGCGGTTTCAACAATCTCGTTGAGCATCGGTATGAGTGACTCACACCCTTCGAGTCCAAATCGCTTTTGGCCGACGTATCGTGTGTGTAAAAATGCTTCGAGGCTGGTGGCTTTGTTAAGGTTTCGCAACATTCGGATGCGTTGTTCCGTGGGGAATATCGGCTTTCCACCAATAGACTCAAGGTGCTCCTGCACCCAGCGTCGCTGCTGAATATCTTGAATGTGCATGTACTCGGTGCCGATGTGGCCGCAGTAGGTGCGTGATAAGAGATCAACAATATCGCGTAGTGGCGTTTGATCTGGCAGCGGTAAGCCCTGCGAATCAAATTTCTCATCAAGGTTTGCATCGGATAGGCCGACGCTTTCAAGCGAAAGTCCTTCCGTGTTTTGCGGTCGTCGTCCCAGTGGATCTAGTTGAGCGGCGCGATGCCCCAAGGTTCGGTAGCGATGCACCAAGCCGAAGACACGGTTTTGGGCCCATAGATGTTGCCCCGCTTGGTCTTCGGTTGAGGAAGACGGGGTGCTGGTTGGTAGGACTTCTGTGTTCGAGAGGCTTGCGTTATCTTCGTTTGTTTCATTTTCCGCGACACGTGTGCCGAGGTCGAAGCCTTCAAAGAATCGTTGCCAAGGTGTTTCGACGGATGCAGGATCCATTGACCAGCGGTTGTACATCGCATCGAGGTACTCGGCGTTCCATCCGTTGATAGATCGATCAAGTGGCGCTGCTGTCGATGATTCGTTCGGAGTGTCTGGGATCTGGTCCACGGTGTCTTTTATTTGCTTCGTATTGTCGAAGGTCGTTTTGGATAATTCATCAATAGAGGGCAACACCTTCGGGCTGCGGTACCACTTATGAGGATCGCATTGTAGCCACTCGTGCGTCAAGATGAGTGTCACAAGGTTTAGCCTCTGAGGTTTGTTTGATACTCGGCAATTATCGCCACAGCATTGCTCTAGAGGGTTTTTATTGCCTGCAACTGCTTACAGCAGCACCACCGGATCAACATCGATCGCGACCTGGCTGTTTGCAGCCAAAATTCCTTGGCCTCGCGCTCTGGCAAGTACTTGTTGAAGCGAGGCTGGGTCGTCGGCGATCAGTTCGATTTGTTCACGGAAGTAGCCGGAGATACGGGCAATAGGGGCCGGTGCGGGGCCCATAATGCGGACATGTCCATCACATAAGTTGCTCAACGCCGTGGCAAGATTGGAAGCCGCCATCGTCGCTTGGGCCAGTTCACGATCGCGGCAGACGATGCGAGCCATACGTGTGATGGGTGGGAGCCCAACCTCACGCCGGCCGCTGAGTTCGAGCTCCGCAAATTGATCATAATTATGTTGTGCGGCCAGTGTAATTGCTGGGGCCGTTGGATTAAACGTCTGGACGATGGCTGTGGCTGTGGGAGCCGGGCTTTTGCCAGACTCTTGCGACATGTCAATGTGGTGGCTCGGTCCAGAGTCGGCCTTGGTTGAGCGGCCACATCTTCCAACGACTTGGCTGACAAGCTGGAAGGTACGTTCAGAGGCGCGAAAGTCAGGCAGTGACAGAGCGGTATCTGCATTGATCACGCCAACAAGCCTTACGCCGGGATAGTCCAGTCCCTTCGCGATCATCTGAGTGCCCAGTAAGAGTCTGAGCTCGCCTGAGCCGAGTCGGTCTAAGACCATCTCAATGGCGCCTGGGCGTCCCATGGTGTCGGAATCAACACGAGCCATGCTGGTTTCATTATCAAGTTCTGGGAAGCGTTTTCTTAATGCTTCTTCCACGCGTTGGGTGCCGAGCCCCAGTGTGGCGACTCGTTGGCTACATTGTGGGCAGGCCTTGGGCAGGCGCTGTTGGGTTAGGCAATGGTGGCAGCGCACATATCCTGCTTTGGCAGTTGGCACATTGCGATGGTAGACCATGGTTACGTCACAGTGATCGCACTGCATCACCCAATCACATTGTTGTGCAGCACACATGATGTAGTTGGCATATCCACGGCGGTTCAGCAGCAGTAGTGTCTGTCCACCTTCCGCGAGCGTGCGTTCAATAGCTGCCACCAAAGGAGGACTTAAGAGATTTGGTGCGACACCGCCATCGCTTCCAGCAGATTTCGGACTCTGGGCAAGATCAACGATATGCACTTGCGGCAGCTGCATCCCAGGCACCCGCTTGGGCATGCAATGTAATTGGTACGTCTTTCGCTGAGCATTGTGCCAGCTCTCCATCGAGGGTGTGGCACTGCCTAAAACAACCGGACAGTCCGCAAGTTGAGCGCGCCGAATGGCAACATCACGCCCGTTGTAGCGCGGCATCTGATCCTGCTTATAGGAACCGTCATGTTCCTCGTCGACAATAATAAGCCCGAGGTGCTCGGGTGGCATTGGTGCAAAGACAGCTGAACGGGCGCCGATGACGATACGAGCCTGGCCAGAGACGACCTGAGACCACTGTTGATTGCGTTGTGCAGCGGTGAGTTGGGAGTGCAAAATGGCGACATCTTGCTGTGGGAATCGGCTGATGAGTCGGCCAGCTGTTTGTGGGGTGAGTGAAATTTCAGGTACGAGCAAGATGGCGCTACGACCCTGAGCAAGAACGGTTTCAATAAGACGAATGTAGACCTCAGTCTTGCCAGAGGCGGTCACTCCGTGGAGTAAGTGAGCGCTGAATCCCGCTGACAGTGACGGTGTGATTTCAGAGATCACTTGTTGCTGTTGTGTTGTGAGTGTGGGTGTTTCAGCAACAACTTGTGTTGATCTTTGCCATGTTGCCTGGATCCTGGTGTTTTCGGTGGCCTGTAACAGGCTGCGATCAAGAAGTCGTTTAATTGGACCGGTTGTTCCGAGCTCACATAAGACCTTGAGTTGGCGAAGTTCAATCGGGCGCTGCTCAGCGGGTAGGTCCATCAGCGTCGTCATGACATGGGCTTGTTTCTTGGGCAGGCGTTGTGGAATCTCAACAGACTCGTTTCGGTCAACCATCATGACGCGCTGCTGCCCAGCTTGTTTTTTTACCGCCGCAGGGAGCATTGCCGCAAGCGTCATTCCGATGGGTGTTACGTAGTAGTTGCTAATCCACCTTGCTAACTCAATAAGTTCAATAGGAAGCGAGCTGGAGGGCTCGTTGGCTTCAAGAATGAGTTTGATCGACTCTGGATCTTGGGGTGCATTGGGCAAGTCTGCGAGTTGTGTGCATCGATCAATGACATAGCCAGGTGTTGGCGTATTGCCCGATCCAAGAGGGACGATCACCCGACGTCCTGGCATCACATATTCCAGTTCTTGTGGGATCGCATAGGTCAGGCCGTTGGGATATCGATCAACACTTCGCTCCACAGCAATGTGGGCGTAGGCAATCGGCTGAGCTTGGGGGAAAAGGTGAGGCATAGCGATCTTCAATGGTACTGATGTGTATGAGTGTGTTGTTTGTTGGCAAGCAGGTCGGTCAGGCTCTACACTTCCGTTGGTGCATTATGAAAACACCTTCGAATAAAGACTCAACGGCACGCTTAGCTCTGGAAGATGGCACGATCTTTCATGGGCAGGCATTCGCTGGGTCCACTCAGGCTGGAACCTGGTTTGGTGAGGTTGTCTTTAATACTGCCTTGACTGGGTATCAGGAGGCGATTTCGGATCCCAGTTATGCGGGGCAGATTCTGGTCATGACCGCAACCCAGATTGGTAACTATGGGGTCGCGCCAGACGATGTTGAATCCGGAGGGCCACGTGTGGCGGGTTTCGTGGTGCGTCAAATGGCTCGCCGTTGGTCGAATTGCCGAGCGGACAAGTCCCTTGAAGAGTGGTTGGAATCTGGGAATGGGGATCAGGCAGGGGTTCCAGCGATCACGGGCATTGATACCAGGGCACTGGTGAGGCGACTGCGAACCCAGGGGGTCATGCGGGGTGCCATCTGTAGCGATTCAGCAGTCAGTGACCAGGCGCTTATTAAGTCGATTCAGGCAGCAGATACGATTGAGGGCCGGAATCTTGTAGATGAGGTTGCTCCAACAGCCTCTGGAATCTGGGTCGAAACACTGGGGCAGTGGGGCAGATGCAATGCAAATTTAGATGCCAAGTCATCCAGGATGCGTGTGGTGGCTATGGATTGTGGCGCTAAGTTCAATATATACAGAAACTTATGTGATATTGGATGTGATGTGGAGGCCGTGACGGCGGGGAATCTTGCCCAACGCCTTGAGGACTTGATTGAGCGTGGTGAAATCGATGGTTTGATGGTATCTAACGGTCCAGGGGATCCTGCCGCGGTTTCAGAGGGGATCGAGGCTCTGAGCAAGGTCGCGGGGCGAATTCCAACCTTCGGTATCTGTCTTGGTCATCAGCTATTAGCGTTGGCCTTAGGGGCGACAACCTATAAGCTTAGTTTTGGCCATCGAGGGGCCAACCAGCCGGTTCGAAATCTACTGACTGGTCGAGTCGAAATCACCAGCCAAAATCACGGTTTTTGTGTTGATGAAGGCTCTTTAGAGGCTGCTGGCCTTGAGGTGACTCACAGGCATCTCAACGATGGCACTGTGGCAGGTTTCAGGCATCCTCAGCGACCAATTTTCAGTGTTCAGTATCACCCCGAAGCATCACCTGGGCCTCATGATGCTCAGGACCTTTTTCGGTGCTTTCGGAGCATGATGGAACGTCCTAGACCGCTTGATGCTGAGATGCTTCTCGAATCTTCAAGCATGGCATTCACCTAATGCTCAGAATGGGCGTTTTCATACCTTGCAGGCGATTCGCGGGGCAAGTACGCTACTCTGCTGAGACGAGGATAGCCTGGTGGTGGAATCGCCTATCTGTGGTTTGGGGTACGAGGTTCCGAGTGTCGTTTTTTTTCGTCACTCACCCACGATCTGTCTGTCTTTAGGCTGTGTTTGGTGATTTATTTCCAGGTCGGAGATGGGGCCAACACACCAACCTTGGATATCCACGTAACGTGGTTATTCAGAAGTAGGCCAGCGTGGTAAGCAAGTGCTTATCGGCGGTGGTTTGGGAGTGATGTATGAAGACGATGGAAAGATCTTGCACGCTGATTATTGCAGCTGCCTTATTTGGTTTGCCCGTGATTGCTTTACAACAGCAATCAGCAATGGGGCAAAATGAACCAGCGCCAAGTGGGGGCAATGAAACAGAAGAGGTCCAAGAGCGCGAGCAAGAGGAAATTAACGACTCAGCATCTGATGCAGCATTTCAAGAGGCGCAGGATGAAGAGGCTCGAATGATTGCTCGAACGCGCGGTGAAGCGGCGCTTGCAGAAGCAGAGCATTTTTCTTCGCAAGGCAACTGGGTTCGCGCGTCTGCGAAGTATGCAGAGACTTTGAACTATTTGCCTAATAACCAAGCCGCAATGGATGGTTTAGCAGAAGCCCAAACGATGTTGAACCAACAGAGCACGCTCACTGACACAGAGCAGCGTATTCGTGAGCAACGTCAGAAGGCCCTCATTGAGTTTGATGATGCATTTGCCCAGGCTCAGGCCCAATTGGCACAAGGGAACTACGTCATTGCCAATAGAGCGATTGTTCAGGCCAAACTAAAACTAAGCAATAGTCGTGGCGTCCTGACGGTGGCAGAGTTTGAGCGATTGAATCTGAAATCATCACAATTGATTGAGCAGATTGAAGAAGAGCGTATTGCTCAGGCTGCTCTTGAGGCTCAGGCTCGGATTGAGCAGGCTTCCCAGGACAAGTCCACAGCAGAGCGAAGGGCATCAGCTCAACGCGAGCGGCTTATCGCTGAGAATATGCGTCGTGTGCGACAGCTCCAAATGGAACTGAAATATCGCGAAGCGCTGCAAGTGATTGATGAAATTCTCTTTATTGATCCAAACAATGCTGCGGCCCTCACGCTGCGTGACATCATGATGACAACAGAGCTTTATGTTGACTATGCAGAGATGACGCGATTGCGTGAGTGGACTTATGCAGAGATGGATCGTAAGGGTATGGCAGCCACGATCGGAATCGCACCTAACATTAGCGGGCCGGGGCCAAAGTCTAAGAGCGGCCTTATCAGCTATCCCGAAGATTGGCCACAGATCACCATGATGCGAGCCGGCGAGGGTTGGGCGAATCTTTCAGCCGAAGATCAAATTGCAATGCACCGAATGGACAATACTGCGGTCCCTGTGCAGTTTGCTCAGCATGACTTTAGTCAGACAATGCGATTCTTTGAGCAGGTGACTGAAGCACCAATGTATGTTGATTGGAAGGCGCTCAATACGATCGGCGTGGCAAAGGACACTCCAGTTGATGTGCATCTCGCAGAGATGCCGGCATCCCGGGCACTGACACGTGTCCTTGAGCAAATGGGTGATGATTTTGAACGCCCAGAGTGGGTTGTTGAAGATGGAATGGTTGTTGTTTCTACCGAATCAGCACTACGCCGACGAACGACAACAGACGTTTATGACATTCGTGATCTGTTGGCCGAAATACCACAATTTGACTCGGCCCCAGAACTTGATCGAAATGCACCAGGCACCCAGCGTAGATCGTACAACGGTACGAATATGTCCATGGCCTCGTCTGACTCGCTCTTTGATGACGATGATCAAGCAGATAAACCAACACGTGAGGATACGATTGATCGAGTGGTATCCATTATTCAAGAGAATATAGACCCTGCTGGATGGCAGAGTATGGGCGGTACCACTGGTCGCATCAACGAGTTTAATGGCAATCTGATCATTACCAATACGCCTAAAAATCACCAGGATATTACTGGGCTACTCAGCGAACTTCGCGAAGTTCGCGCCCTACAGGTCAACATTGAAGCACGTTTTCTGAGTGTTGCAACAAACTGGTTTGAGCGAATTGGTATTGATCTGGATCTCTACTTCAACACCAACAACGACATGTGGAGTGACATGTTGTCGGCGGATCCAAACGCACACCTATCAGACTTCTTCAATACAACACCCGGCGCGAGGCAGTTCTTTGCCAAAGATCCTGCCGTGATCTACGGTGGCATCGGTGACACAATTAACCCAGCAGCCCCTCCATACATCAATACGATTTCAACTGGAACTGCAGTTGGTGTACCGGCTGGTGGTGGTCAGGTTAATTACATTCAGGGGCCAGTGGGCACTCCGATTGCCTTGCAAAACGGACAAGGATTTGCGCCTATCGGGGTACAACAAAACTCATTAGGACTTACAGATCTGCTCGCGGGTGTGACGAACTTCGGTGGTCAGATTCTCAATGCAAACCCCGCAATTGGACTAGGTATTCAGTTTCTCGACGATATTCAAGTTGATCTCTTGATTGAGGCAACACAGGCTGATCGCCGTAATGTAACGCTGACTGCACCAAGGCTTACTTGTTTCAATGGTCAGCGGGCAGATGTGGCGGTTATCACACAGCAGGCATACGTTGCTAACTTGATTCCAGTCGTTGGTGAAGCATCGGGTGCATTCCAACCGGATGTTGAGATTCTTGACTACGGTTTCGTGCTCGACGTTGATCCGGTGATTTCTGCGGATCGACGTTATGTCACGATGACTGTTCGATGGCAGTACTCTGTCCTAGAGAAACTTGAGTCACTCAATTACTCAGGTGCGACTGGTGCAAACGTGATCCCAGGTCAATCGAACGATTTTAACGGTGAAATTCAGTTGCCTATTACGCAGTTGACAATCGTTAATACGACGGTCTCTATTCCTGACAAGGGAACCGTGCTTATTGGTGGACAACGTAAGGTGACTGAAATCGAAGTCGAGGTGGGTGTTCCAGTTCTTTCTAAGGTGCCTTGGCTCAATCGATTCTTCACAAATCGTGTGACTGAAAAGGAAGAAAAGAACCTACTGATTCTTGTGCGACCTGAGATTATTGTGCAGCAAGAGAATGAAGACCTCTTGTTCCCAGGTCTTTCTGATTCAGTTTCGACCTCAAGCTCGTATATTCGCTAAAACACACGTTCAGAAACGTGCTCAAGCTTAGTATGACCGCCATCCTCATCGCTCAGATGATGATGGCGGTTGTTCATTTAACAAGAGCTTTCCATTAGAAATAACACTGCTGAAGTAGTGGGACTGTTGATCAATAAAGATTCTCTGGTCAATAGCCTGACGGGTAAGAATCCTGCTACGACAACTTTGCGGTTGGCTGTGAAACGAAATCACCGCCCAGAAGTCTTCAGACTTTTAGTTGAATCTGGTGTTCAGTTGAATTAGTAAGGCGAAGATGGGCAGACGCCACTGATTGCTGCGGATCAGTGGGGAACAAGCCCTGAAGTGTTGCACGTGCTGATTGAAGCTGGCGCTAATCCACAAATCAAAGATGCGAAAAGTCAGACCGCTCTCGACTATGCGAAAGAGAATGTCAAATACTTTCAGAGCTTGGCATTCGTTGAACTCAGAGATGCCACCGCAAGGTGATGGCTATTCTTGGACAGTCCCAATGTCAGTTAGTGGGTAGGACTGGAGAACATATCTCTGTCGCTCATTGCAAGCAGAAGTGCATGCCTTTACGAAAGGCATCTCCTTAGCCGGGCTCTTGGCCTGTCGGCACTACGTAGCGCATCTTGATGTGATTGCCTGGGGCAATCACTTGTAGCTCAGTCATAAATGAGCGTACCAAGATCAGGCCGCGCCCAGCGGGAATCTCTAGATTCTCTTCAACCGTTGGGTCAGGCACTGCTACTGGATCAAACCCATCGCCCTCATCGATGACATCAAAGTTGGCTGCTTGGTCATCAAAGGCCCACTTCAGCGATACTTTTTTACGGGGGTCACCTTGATTGCCATGCTGAAATGCATTGGTCAAGGTTTCCTCGAGTGCAAGCCGAATAGCAAAGCGACTCGTTTCGGAGTAGCCGGCCCCTTCAAGCGCGGGCAGAAGTTGCTCCAGTAGCAGCTGCGTAGCTTGCTCAAGGTCTGCAAGAGTTACTTGATGAGAGGCACTTTGCATGACGGCTCAAACGGTGTCAAAATCACCGGTATAAGTGGGGGCCTGCTAGGGCATTTGATCAATTGAGACTGGCGAGCCCATCCTCAACAGTATCGTGAATCGAAAAGAGCTGGTCTAACTTAGTGATCTTAAAGACTTCCATAATCTGTTGGTCAATATTGGTGAGTCTCAATTGACCACCCTTGTCGGCAACTTTCTTGTTGAGTGTGATCAGTACACCCAAGGCCGCAGAGGAAAGGTGATCAACCTCCATAAAACTGATCAGTATGGCGGGGGTATCTCGCTGATCAATAATCTCTGATATCTCTGCACCAATTTGCTGAATATTGGCTTCGTCAAGAATGTTGCGATCAACGAAGAGGATACAGGTGACGCCATCTCTTTCCTCAACACGAACGCGTGATTGGGCGGGATTCATCATTTAGCAGGCTCCGCAGTTTTGGCGAACGTGATCGTTGCCAGGGGTTCTATGAATCAGGCAAGAGGGAACTTTCTTCTCACCTACGGCTCATCCTACCGGAGCACTCGTTTCGGTTCCACATCGGCCCCATGATCCAATCAGACAGAGGGGTTTCAGTACGACTTCCATCGGCGATCATCTCTGGAATCAATCGCCCCTGACTTTAGTCGCCAATTCAATTCGAGATCGGCCCGCCGTTATTACCATCTCCCAAACCACCATTATCAATATCAAAGCCGATGAACTCGTATCGCATCAGTGAGTAGTCACTTGGGTGTGGGTCATCCGATGGATTTTGGCCGGGGGTCGAAAGCCCTGCGCCACCGAAGTCAACCTGATAAGTCCAGAAGCGGAGATTGATATCACCGTCATTGACATACCAGTTGACGTACTCGATAGGAATATCAATAGTTATGTAGTCATCTTCAGGTGGCTCTTCGGCCGTGGACTCTAGAAGCTCGTAGTAAAGGTAATCCCATCTTGAAGTATTTGGGTTGTAGATATAACTAAAGAAGGCAGTTCGAACACCAGGGGTTCCGATCACCACCGTTACGTCCGCAGCACTAAAACGATTCGCCTCGCTATCCACGACGACGCCAATGTCAGTGATAGGGCCTGATACTGGGTAGGTCACTTCGTTGAATGGGAATGGGGCGTCAGTTGAATTGGTGCCACGTGTTCGCTTGGTGCGGACGATGAACGAATTGTTGTCGCCTTCACCCTTGACGCTGAAAATGTTGCCACCAATGTGGACGCCAGTGAGGACATATATATCATCAAGCCAAGGTGAGTCATCGTAAGCCAGATCGCTTTGAGCTACTAAGGCCAAGCAAGCTTCACGCGGTCGTGGACTACCAAACCCGTAGAAGGGTCCCTCCTCGCCAGCACCGGCGGAAATCGGTGGTGTAGCGTTCCCTCGAGCTGTTGCCGTCAGTGCAGCGCGAAGCTGTTGGGGTGACGCGTCAATTCCATAATATTGATTATGAAAGCCCTGGACATCACAAGCGACTGCAGCAACCATCGCGGCGGCAGCACTGGTGCCACTAAAATCATTGGTATAAGCACGTTCCAGGATGCGCGTTCCATACGCGACGTTCGACTCCGCCTTCTGGCATGGATTCCAGTTTGGTCCTATTGGGAATGGATCAATTGGGTCATAGCAGTCCAAATTACCAATCCCCTGGGTGAAGTCTGGGTTGAAGGCCAGGTCCACAATTGGTGTTGTTCCACCAGTGGTGTATACGTTACGTCCCCACATCAACAGACTGATTTGATTACCAGTGTCTGGCCATCCGCTGGGATCACCGGCGCCAGTTGGTCCCTCTGAGTTATAGCTGCTGAAGTAGAGTGGTATCGATCCTTGGGTTACAGAAGCATCCCATTCAGGTATCACGACATCGTCAGAACTGGAAGAGGCGCCACCTGGGGAACCAGCGGCCGTAATAATGGCGCCGTTGTCGCCAAAATCTGGTTGCCCAGTCAGATCTTGGCTGGCATTGCCTGCTGACATAACCACGGTGATTCCGAGATCTGCGGCAACTCCGGCAAGCTGCCAGACCGGCTCAATGGTATTGAGACAATCACCACCGCCATTAGGTCCATACGGCGCACAGATAACATCACCAATAGAAAGTGTGTTGAGCGCATTGGTCCATGCCTCGAGCTCTCGGGGGCCATCTTCAAGAGATTGAAGTGGGAAGAAATAGGCCTCAGCTTCTGGTGCGATGCCAACGACGCCAATCTGCTCCAGATTGTTTGGCTGATCATTGTTGGGTAGCCCTGGATTGGGGCGCGTCTGGTCCACTGCATTGATAATCCCTAGTACAGCCGTGCCGTGCGCGGGCCCGTAGGGTTCGGGCAATAACTGCATGGTCACGTCTGGTTCAAGGGTGACATTGAGATCTTCATGCATCTCAATGTAGGAATAGTCAATCACTGCAACACGTACGCCATATCCGCGTGTTCTGTTGTAGATCACGCCGTCAGTTGAAGCGAGGTCACGACCATATTCTTGCTGATACTCGGCGCCAATGCCATAGAGGCCAGCCCACTTGTACCAGAAGGGATCGAGTTTCTTTTTTCGCCACTCCTCTAGGTAGAGTCCTTGGCCCATGTAGCCACTGACGCCAGACTCAAACCCGGTGCAAGCGGGCAGGATGCCACGAAGGTTTGGCTGTACGAAGCTTGGGGTGGGGAATGCAAGTGTTGGGAAGTCAGAACTGACCTGTCCACCGTAGAACGTCTCTCTGAAGCCATACGCAATTGGTGTCAAGTACCCTTGTCCATCGGTGAAGTCTGGTGTGTCGTAATCGGCACACATTGGGTCACTGCAACGTGGAATAGGAGGGAAGAGTGGATCAGAACTGTTTTCTTGTGATCGATTGCACATGATGCTCGCGATTTCAGCACAACCCGAATCCCATCCTGCAGTACAGCAGTAGCCAAACGATTCAATAGCACACACGGTGGTGCAGCATTGTGCGTTCTCACATCCTCTGGTTCCATTGGGCTGGTCACATGGCCCCGCGAGAACAGAACCAATACAGGGGCAATAGCCGAAGGTATTGGCACTCAAAGGTCGTGGTAGTCCGAGGCCGGCATACACCACAGGGCATTCTGCAAGCGGGGGGAATGCAACTTGTTCAATAAGATCCTGGGCATCATCACAAACGGACATGGCCAGCTGTTGGCACCATGTGTTCCAGATCTCAGCAAGCTCTTGCCCTGGTTGGCCACTGCATCCTGCATAGAGTCCGACAATATCGTCACAACATGCAGTTCCAGGTGTATCGGTATCACCATAATCCCAGCAATTGTAGAACGTCAACGCTTGGTGACAGGGGCCTTGATATCGTTGGCTCGGGACGTTATCTGCAGGAGGTGTCCAGCCGGGAACCGGTGCCTGGCCAGTCCATGAAAGCCACCACCAGTCATAACCACAAGGGAAAAGGCCCGAATCAAATTGGCAAGGCAGATCAATACAGTCAGTTGAGCCGCTTGTAAAGATCACTTCCCATGGGAATCCAAGGCGATCGCAGATTGCCTTGGGGATGCCCTCTGGAATTTCGTCGTCTGGAACGTACACAGCGTATGGACGAACTCGAGCGCCGGTTATGATATTTTGAAAGGTTGGTATGTTGCTGAGGCAACTAAAAGGCGAGGCCGGAATGTTAGCAACATTTGACGCGGGTGCCCCCTGTGCACAGCAAGTACCAAAGAGGACTTCATCACCCGGTGCCACTTCAGGTGAAAGTGGCTCGCCGCATTCAAGAGGCGGGAAGTTTCCAGTGGTATCGCGCCAAGCGATGAACGTGCCCTCGACCGCACCTACACAGATTGCAACAGACGTCGTAAAACAGCCTTCGCCTGGAATGGCACAGATGCCGGTTTCTCTACAGCGACCTGATGGGACGCCTTGATTATCTAATTCAGTGCACAGTGAGTTCCTGACTTCCTGCTCGTCATTAATAAACTCTGGTGGCGTCCAGAATGAGGGCACGCCCAGTTCGTCTCCAATTGCCGAACATGCCTCAGTCGCACCCTCGATATCCACTCCAAACGTAATCATACAGCTCGTGCCAAGGCAACAAGAGCCGAAAAAACCGTCTCGTGCTAGCTCAAAGACGTCTGTCTGTTCATTATGTCCAAAGCCCGCAAAGCTAGGATTGGGGTTGGTAAGTGGATCATACGAATTGGCGCAATCAGCCAGTGTCGTGATGGTAATGGTCGCATTTGGGTCAATGAAATCTGAGGTGCATGCACCTTCAAGACAGAGCGCTTCATCACAAGTAAGGCCGCCTTGAAAGATGGCGTTGATGGCACCGCATGTGGCAGCGTCTGTCTCCTCACATTCTGCTGCTTCGAGTGCTTCGCCAGCAGGAGCAGGGACACAACAAGCGCCAACGCCTGGTGCTGGAGGGCAAGGATTCAGGGCACAAGTGCCACCAATAACAAAATCTGCTTGTGGAAACTGATTGCTGACGGCGTTGTCAACACAAGTGCCATCGGCCTCACAGCCACGACCTTCGCAGCCGGTTGCACAGGCCGCCTGACCTTGTCCGATAGTCGCTAGATTGAACGTGCCGCCTTGGACAGCGCATTCCTGGCTGGTGAGTAGCAAGCAGGCATTTTGAAATCCCTGAGGAAAGCAGCAGGCACCGGTACATGTATCTGCTGCACATAGGCCACCAACGAAGTTGCCTCCAACATTATTGCAGTCTGCTTGAGTTGCTTGAATACAGCCTGTTCCCACACAGCAAGCGCCTGCGCCTAGGACTGGGGCCATCGTACTGGCGGCGAGTGTTGCCGCTGGTGGTGACGAATTGACATAGCCATGTGGCTCAGGTTTGGTTTCATAAGCAATCCACTCGACACAATCAAGCGCTTGTAATTCTTTTGCAAGTTGCTGCGAGAATGCATCTGCTACTTCGATATACATCATGCCAGCTAGATCAGGTTGGGCCTTGCCAGAATTGATCGCCGCTTTTGATCGGATGCGGTTGAGATCGCCTTCTTGGAGTTTTCGAAATGGTGAGCTGAATATCGCCCCGTACCTTCGAGCTAAGACATCGACTTCGAAGGTACTTTGGCGGGAACGAGACATGATCATGCCGTCAGCCTGAGGCCGGGCTTTCATGTCATCTGCGAACTTGATGATCAATCTTGCGTCGTAACCAGTCGGTTTGATGAGCTTATTGGTTTTAGGAATTATCTGACGTGAAATGAGTGGTCGCCCATTAATTTCCTCAATGTCCGTTTCACTCATTTCTTCAAGAGCAATGTCTTTGCTGAGTTGGTTCGTTCGAGCTGTGGGTGCTCGACTTTCACGATCTTCAACCTGACCCAGGGCAGTATTGCCTATGGTCAGTAGAGATATTGAAAGAACTCCAAGGATGCAGCTTTTGAAGAGGCTCTTAGCAGGGGATTGCAGGCGCGTCATGCCGAATTACTCCATTGAACTTTCAAGTCGATGCATCTCAACTGCCCCTCACTTTTTGCGCACTCACTTAGAGTTCTGCAATGGAGGAGAAGATCCTTGCATCGGCCTTTTACCCACCACTTATTTCGGCCTTTGATCGGCCATTTAAGCGCATGGGTACTTCCATCGCAGGGAGCTCCACCTTGGAGGCCTGCGACCCGTCCCTAACAACATCAATAGTATCACACAAACCACCGCCAAGCGTTCAAAAAGGTGGTTTCAACTTCTTGGACTCTTCAGCTTGAGGTGGTGCCCACCCTATGCTCAGGCCTCACTCTCGCCAGCCAAGGAGGCCGCCTCATTTGGGATCTGGTCGTCAGGAAAGCCGGAGCCTGAATCTAATGGTTCAGCGCCAAGGGCCTCAGCGGCCTCGACAGCCTCTGCAAGCATGGCCTCCTCTTCTTCCTCCATCGAAATTGGTGGTTCAACCAGTCTCTGGACCTGCATTCGCAGGTAGGGATCAAAACCCGTCCCCGCTGGAATGAGGTGGCCGAGCAAGACGTTTTCCTTGAGCCCCACCAGATTATCCACGGCACCTCGTAGTGAGGCTTCTGTGAGGACCTTGGTGGTTTCTTGGAAACTTGCTCCAGAAAGGAACGACTCGGATTGTAAGGACGCCTTGGTGATGCCAAGGAGGAGCGTCTTGCCCATTGCGGGCCGGGCCCTCTTTGACTTAGCGGCTTGTTTGCCGTCACCTTCAGCGAGGTCATTGGCCTCTTTGAAAGCATCTTTATCAATCATTTGGCCAGCTACGAGCGAGGTCTCACCGGTATCGGTCACACGTACTTGCTTGGCAATCTTTCGATTGGCATCGCGGAACGCATATTTATCAACGACATCATTCGGCAGCAGATAGGTATCACCCGGTTGTTCTATCTGAACTTTACTGAGCATACAGGTGAGAATGGTCTCAATGTGTTTATCAGCAATGGGTACGCCTTGAGCACGATAGACATTCTGAACCTCATCAAGCATGTAGCTGTAGAGCGCTTCTTCGCCCTTAATCTTAAGAATGTCTGATGGTATTTCAGGACCTTCGGTGAGTCGGTCGCCTGCTTTGACATGATCGTTGGTATGAACCAAGAGTCGTTTGCCCTGTGCCACATGGTGATCAAGCTCCAGGCCAGCTTCGTTGATAACCCGGATGGTCATCTTGCCCTTGCGCTTGTCTGGATGTAGCTCGACACGACCAGATATTTCACTGGTTACTGCAGGATCCTTGGGAATACGAGCCTCAAATATTTCAGTGACACGTGGAAGGCCGCCAACAATGTCAGCTGAGCCTGCAACTAAAGAGGGGAGTCTTGCAAGCATTTCACCCATATTAATGGGCTGGCCTTCTTCAACCTCAATGCGAGCCTTTGCGGGTAGGTGGTGGAAGTCCAGAACATTGCCCGATTCATCTTCGATGAGAATCTGCGGGTGTTTTTCGCCGGTATGAGCCACGACGATAAGTTCTTTGCCAGCAGGTGTTTCCTCTTCACGGACGGTGTCTTCGGTCAGAATGTCTTTGAAGCGGACGGTGCCGGTTCGTTCGGCCAGAATCGGTGTTCGGTGGGGATCCCATTCGACGAGCACCTTGCCCTTACGAATCGTTTCGCCAGCCTTCACGCGAATGACTGATCCGTACTCCACTTTGTGTTTCTCGAGCTCACGGCCTCGATCATCAATCACAGCGACTTCACCATTACGCTTAAGTGCAATCGTTTGTACGCCATCTGGATTCTTAACATCGACCTCGTTGCAGTCTCTGATCTCAACGGTGCCGCTATTTTCAGCGCGGTGCGAAGGATCTAGTGTTGCACGAGTCGCTACGCCACCGGTATGGAATGTTCGCATGGTCAGCTGGGTACCTGGCTCGCCGATTGACTGAGCTGCAATGGTGCCCACAGCAAGGCCTTCTTCAGCGGCTTGGCCAGTTGAAAGGTCCATGCCGTAACAAGCGACGCAGCAACCTCGAGATGTTTCACAAGTAAGTGGGCTGCGTACCTGGACAGAGTCAATTCCAAGTTCTTCGATTCGCTTTGCAATGTCCGCAGTAATGATCTGGTTTTCAGCGACAATGCGCTTGTCAGTCATTGGGTTGATGATGGTTTGGCGGCTTGTTCGGCCAAGAATCAGTTCGCGTAGCGGGACGTCAATCTCTTTGCCTTTGTAGACCGCACGCTTGGGTACCCCGAGCTTGGTCTTGCAGCTTTGTTCCGTAATAACCATTCCCTGAGCAACGTCATAAAGCTTACGTGTGAGGTAGCCGGAGTCAGCGGTCTTAAGTGCTGTATCAGCCAGTCCTTTTCGTGCGCCGTGCGTTGAAGAGAAGTACTCGAGAACATTCAAGCCTTCACGGAAATTGGACCGAATTGGTGTTTCGATAATTTCGCCTGAGGGCTTGGCCATCAGGCCACGCATGCCAGCTAATTGCTGCATCTGGCTGATGTTGCCACGGGCACCAGATGTTGACATGAGATAAACAGGGTTCAGGTACTTTGCACCCTCATCGGAGTTGATTGGAGTTTCATCGCCTGTCGTAGGATCACGACGGTCATTCTTGAGTGTTTCAACCAGTGCTTGTGTGATCTGTTCGCGGCAGTGTGCCCAGAGGTCAAGTAGCTGATTATGGCGTTCTCGTTCTGTGATTGCACCAGCGCTGTAGCTTTTCTCAACTCGGTCAACACGTTTTTGTGTTTCAGCGATCAGGTCACTTTTTGATGTCGGTATTCGCATGTCAGCAATACCGATTGAAAGTCCGGAGACTGTTGATGTCTTAAATCCGACCTCTTTCATTGCATCAAGAAGCTCAAGTGTGGCGGGGCGGCCCGAGTACCTGTAAGTATCGTCAATGACAGCACTGCAGCCTTTTTTGCCAAGCGTGCAGTTGTAGAAGGGAATCTGTGGATCTAGAACATCGTTGAAGAGTACGCGGCCTACTGTGGTGAGAACACGTTTGTTCGACTGTATTGGTGATGGTGTGCCGCCCTCATTGTCAACAACCTCTGTTGCATTCTTGAGGCGTACGTAAATAGGCTCATGTAAATCGATGGTCTTATGGTCATAAGCAAGAATTGCTTCATGGGGTTCAGCGAAGACGGAATAGCGCGTCTTCTCTGGCGTTGGCTCTTCTAGCATCGTGGTCAGGAAATAGACGCCCATCACAATATCCTGACTGGGCGAAACAATTGGCCGGCCATCAGCTGGCGAGAAGATGTTATGTGTCGACAGCATCAAAACATGGGCTTCGACCTGAGCTTCCAATGAAAGTGGAAGGTGGACGGCCATCTGATCACCATCGAAGTCTGCGTTGTATCCCGTACACACAAGCGGGTGTAGCGTAATCGCATTGCCTTCAACTAAGACCGGCTCAAAAGCCTGGATGCCCATGCGGTGAAGCGTAGGCGCGCGGTTAAGTAAGACGGGGTGCTGGTAAATAACCTGCTCGAGAATATCCCATACTTCAGGATCACGTCGCTCCAGCATACGTTTGGCTGACTTGATCGTATCTGCCAGGCCATGTTCTTTAAGGCGACGGATAATGAATGGTTGATAAAGCTCTAACGCGATTTTCTTTGGTAGACCGCACTGATGTAGTTTGAGTTCTGGGCCCACGACAATGACTGAACGGGCTGAATAATCGACGCGTTTGCCGAGCAGGTTTTCGCGGAATCGCCCCTGTTTACCCTTGATCATATCGGTCAATGATTTCAGGGGTCGATTTGAGCTACCTAAAACGGGACGGCGACAGCGACCATTATCAAACAGAGCATCAACAGCCTGCTGCAACATTCGCTTTTCATTTCGAATGATGACCTCAGGTGCATTGAGGTCCATCAATTTCTTGAGTCGATTGTTCCGGTTAATAATTCGGCGATAGAGGTCGTTGAGATCACTGGTCGCAAAGTTGCCCGATTCAAGAAGGACAAGTGGGCGGAGGTCTGGAGGAATGACCGGAACAACATCCATGACCATCCATGTGACATCGTTTTCAGAATTTTTAATTTGCTCAACAAGCTTAAGCCGCTTGGAAAGATCGCGGATCTTCTGTTTTGATCTTGTCTTCTCAAGATCTTCTCGAATAGTAGCGGCGACTTCGTGAAGGTCGAGTTCTTCAAGAAGTTCACGCACTGCATCTGCGCCCATGCTGCAACGGAATGCAGATGAACCATACTTTTCAACCGCAGTGCGGTGTTCATCTTCGGTGAGGATTTGGCGGGGCTCAAGATCTGTCGTGCCTGGATCGATGACGGCATAGTCTTGGAAGTAGATCACCTTCTCAAGATCAGCTGTCTTCATACTCAACAGGGTTCCTAAGCGGCTTGGAAGCGCCTTGAAGAACCAGATGTGCACAATTGGAGCGGCGAGGTTGATATGCCCCATCCGCTTTCGACGTACGCGGGAGTGTGTGACCTTGACACCACAACGGTCACAAATGATTCCCTTGAACTTGGTTCCCTTGTACTTACCGCAGGCGCATTCATAATCCCGTTCAGGACCAAAAATACGTTCGCAAAACAGGCCGTCCTTTTCAGGGCGGTAGGTGCGGTAGTTGATTGTCTCGGGTTTCTTAACTTCACCAAAGCTCCAACTACGAATGTCGTTGGGGCTTGCAAGAGTAATCTTTACAGATCCGAAGTCATTGACTCGATCAAAGACCGTATCGACCATAACAGGCTGCTCCTCGGCAAAAAGTTCTCATGTACTAGCTGTGACGTTCGCTCGTCGCATTATTACAGGAGGCTTCCGCCGTCAATTTGTTCTTTCTCAAGCGAGATGTTCATTCCAAGACCACGAATCTCATGACAGAGCACGTCGAATACGACGGGCATGCCGGCTTCAAGAACATTCGTGCCCTTAACCATGGAATCAAAGATCTTGGTTCGCCCCTCAACATCGTCACTTTTTACAGTGAGCAATTCTTGGAGCATATAAGCCGCGCCGTAACCCTCGAGCGCCCAAACTTCCATTTCACCAAAGCGTTGGCCGCCAGTGCGAGCTTTGCCGCCCAGTGGCTGTTGCGTGATCAAGCTGTAAGGGCCTGTTGCGCGAGCATGAATTTTATCATCCACCAGGTGATGGAGTTTCAACATATACATGTAACCAGCAGATGTCTTCTGGTGGAATGGTTCGCCAGTACGACCATCGTGAAGCTGCACCTTGCCATCAAATGGTACTTCGGCAAGTATTTCTCGAGGCGTGCCTGCATCTGCTTCACCGCTCTCGAACTTCTTGATGCGATCACGTACATGTGCATTGGCTTCTTCGATTGCTGCGAGAACTTCTGTCTCAGTGGCTCCATCAAAAACAGGTGTGCGAGCTTTGAAGTTCAGTACCTTGCAAGCCCAGCCTAAGTGGAGTTCAAGCAACTGGCCTACATTCATTCGAGACGGAACGCCCAGTGGGTTGAGGAGAATGTCAACGGGCGTGCCATCCTCAAGGAAGGGCATGTCTTCTTCTGGCACAATTCGAGCAATCACGCCCTTATTGCCGTGGCGGCCTGCCATCTTGTCGCCAACAGAAAGCTGGCGCTTGGTGGCTAAGTAGACCTTCACAGATTCGAGCACACCCGAAGGTAGTTCGTCACCACGCTTCATATGGGCAAGGCGTCGCTGTTTCTCCGTCTCAATCGCTTCGATACGTGGCCAGAATTGACTTCTGACTTTGATCGCCGCAGCTTTGCCATCTTTGTTGCCCTTGATCCACTTGTCATCAAAGTTTTCGATCTGCTCCAAGATGACTTCTGGGATATCAGATGCACCAACCCGCTGCCTGGTCGCAGCATCAACCATCTCAGTCTCAAGAATGGTGTTCATCTTCTGAATCATCTGCTTGAAAAGAGCAATCGCCTTCTCATTCATTTCTGCTTCAAAGTCCACCATGTCAACTTTGAGTTGAGCCTTCTGTTCATCAGTAAAGTGCATTCGACGACTGAAGCGTTTGGCACCAATGACAACACCATTGGTTCCAGCGGGGACTTCGAGAGAGTCGTTCTTTACGTCCTCGCCAGCACGTCCGAAGATCGCATGTAGCAACTTCTCTTCTGGTGTGAGCTCAGACTTGCTCTTTGGACTCACCTTGCCAACCAGGACATCGCCAGGGCCGACAGAGGCACCAATACGGATGACACCGTGCTCATCCAGATTGCGAAGCACTTTTTCAGATACGTTCGGGATGTCACGTGTGAATTCTTCGCGGCCTAGTTTGGTTTCGCGGACCTCAACATCGAATGATTCAATATGAATTGATGTAAAGGTGTCATCTTTGACAAGACGTTCGGAGATGACGATCGCATCCTCAAAGTTGTAGCCATCAAAGGTACTAAAAGCGACGAGCGCATTTTTGCCGATCGCCAGTTCGCCGAGCGATGTGGAGGATCCATCGGCAAGGATTTGACCCTCTTCGATCGTCTGTCCGAGGCGAACCAATGGGCGTTGATTTTGGCAAGTGCGTTCGTTGAGGCCTCGGAACTTTCGGAGTTCGTACTCATCAGCGTCATCAATAATGATGCGTTCGGCATCAACATAGGTGACGGTGCCACCTCGATTCGCCTTCACAAGCATGCCGGAGAACACGCCAGCCGATGCTTCCATTCCGGTGCCGACCAGTGGTGGCTCGACTTTGACCAAGGGAACAGCTTGTCGCTGCATGTTTGATCCCATGAGCGCTCGGTTGGCATCGTCATGCTCTAAGAAGGGGATCAGTGAGGCAGATACACCAACGATCTGCTTGGGAGAGATGTCAATGTAGTTGACTTCTTCAGCAGTCACCTGTGCAAGTTCGCCGCCAACACGGGCCAAGACGAGTCCTGAGCCAATTTGGCCACTCTCATCAAGGACATCTTTGGTGGCCAGCACACTACGCATTTCTTCATCAGCACGCAGGTAATCGACTTCGCCAGTCACATTACCCTTCGTCACTCTCTGGTAGGGCGTCTTGAGGAAACCGTATTCATCGATTTCTGCATAGAGACCCAGTGAAGCAATCAGTCCGATGTTGGTGCCTTCAGGCGTCTCGATCGGGCAGATTCTTCCGTAGTGAGAAATATGAACGTCACGCACTTCGAAGCCAGCTCGCTTTCGGTTGAGTCCGCCAGGGCCCAAGGCTGAGAGGCGGCGCTCATGTACAAGCATCGATAGTGGATTTGTTTGATCAACGACTTGGGAAAGTTCGCTTCGTCCGAAGAAGAACTCAATGGCACTACTGATTGACTTGGAATTAACCAGATCAGCAATCTTGCTGAGTTCATCGGGTTCCTTGACGCTCATTCGTTCTTGAACGGTGCGACGTAACTTAAGGAAGCCTTTGCGCATCTCTTCAACCGCGAGTTCATCAAGGGTACGCAGACGACGGTTGCCTAGGTGATCGATGTCATCGGTCAACGCCTTGGTTCGTGTGGCTCGAAGTTCCATAATGTATTTGACAACACGAAGGAAATCGTCTGGCCCCACGTACATAATGTCTTCTGGTACGTCGAGTTCAAATTTACGGTTGATACGGAAGCGTCCAACTTTTCCAAGTCGGTAGCGATTTTCGTCAAAGAACTTCTCACGGAAAAGTGCTTTGGCTTTGTCAATCTGAGGTGGGTTGCCTGGGCGAAGACGTCCATAGATACGAAGCAAAGCTGCTTCATGCTCAGAAATATCACCCAGGAAGTCGAGTCGCTCTGCGGCAAGTGTATTGAGGATCAGAGGATCAGCAGGATCTTCAATGATTCGAACTTTCTTGAAGCCGGAGGACTGAATTGCTTCAGCGCCATCACCAATCAACTCCCCGATACGGCATAACTCTTCACCGGTTTCCTGATCAATAATAAGGTCAGCAGAATAGTGCTCAGGGCTGACTTTCTTGGCAGGAACTTCCTTGATGTCATAGAACTGACTAAGTAAGCCGTCGGTGGTACTAAATGGCGGCGGTTTCTTGTCATCTTCGTTGGACGGGTCCCATAGCGCCCGTAGGAAAGTTGTTGCCGCAATCTTGGCGGATTGATCAATCCGAAGAGCGAGTACATCTTTCCGTGTCACCTCTACCTCAATCCAGCTTCCACGTTCTGGAATGATTCTGGCTGAGTGCAATGGCCGATCCCCAATGTCGGTAACGACAGAGAAGTCGACACCTGGAGAACGATGAAGTTGACTGACAATGACGCGTTCAGCACCATTGACGATGAACTCTCCGCCACCCATCATGACAGGGATTTCGCCGAGGTAGATCTCTTCCTCAACGATCTCGGAAACACCATCGCGCACCAGGCGTACGCCTATGCGGAAGGGGTACCCAAATGTCAGTCGGAGCTCTTTGCACTCGTCCCGTGTATACCGTGGTTCATCCAGCTTGTAATAGAGGTACTCAAGCCGCATTGAGCCGTCATAAGACTCAATGGGAAAGACCTCCCGAAGCAGACTTTCAAGCCCAGTGTGCTTGTCACGAGTTTCGTGCGTGTGCTTGTTCTGGATAAAACGTTCATAGGCCTGCCGCTGAACCTGGGTTAGATCAGGTACAGGTACCGCATCGCCGCGCTTTGAGAAGCAGCGCACCGTCACTTCAGTCATCGATCCACCTCAAAAATCGGCATGATTACACTGCCGTCGTAAGGATGCGTACGATCAATCTATACGTATTTTTTCGTTAAAAAGACCTATTACCGCCGAGCAAGGCATGGTAACGCCCCAATAACGACTCATCAACCCATAGCCAGCACTGATTGGGTCTCGTAACGCAGTGATCCGGGCACTTACGGTAGAGCTCAATAAGGTGATTTTGGTGTCAGAGGGCTCATAATGAGCCAAAAAACGCATAGAAGATCCCATTAGCCTGGCACCAAGCCCTTATCTTGGAAAGATAAAAAAAGAGCTTGAGCCACACATTAAAATTCAATTACTTCACATTGACCTGAGCGCCAGCCTCTTCAAGCTTGGCCTTAAGGGCATCGGCCTCGTCCTTGCTGGCCTTTTCCTTGATTGCTTTAGGGGCTTCATCCACAATGGCTTTTGCTTCCTTGAGGCCCAAACCAGTTGCCTCGCGGACAGCCTTGATCACCTGGATCTTTTTGTCGCCGATGCTCTCTAGGATGACGTCGAATTCCGTCTGTTCCTCGGCGCCACCATCGCCCTCACCACCGCCTGCAGCCATCATGACAGCACCACCAGCAGCAGGCTCGATGCCGTAGGCATCTTTCATGTAGTCCGCGAGGTCGACAGCTTGCTTAAGCGTCAATGAGGCGATCTCATCGCCGATCTTTGTGACGTTAGCCTCAAATTCTTTTGTTGCAGTTGCTTCTTCTGACATAACTTTTCTCTTAACTCCAAACGAATTTATCCATCCAAGAGGAGCCGTCATACGACTTTTAACCCCGAAAGGCCAGTTGGATGAGATGATGTCTTGTGATCAGGAAGGTTCTCAGGCAACCTTTTCGATTGTCTTTCCTTCTTCCAAACGTGTTTCGATCTCTTTGATGATTCCGAGAATCTGGCCTCCGGGGCCCTTCGCAGCACCGATGGCATTGCCAGCTGGCGAGAGCACCAATTGAACGACCTTGGCCTGCGCCTCTTCCTTGGTTGGGAATTTGCTGAGTTGCTTAACGCCCGCTTCACCGTCAAAGACCTGTCCATCCAGAATTGCAGCTTTGAGCTCCAGATCTTTGATTTTCTTGGCCCAAGACACAAGGGATCTTGCAACGTCTACAACCGAATCGCCTCCATAAGCGAGTGCTGAAGGACCTTCTAGCGAGTTACTTAAGGGCTCAAGTTTCGTGCCTTCGAAAGCATGGCGTGCAAGCGTGTTCTTAACAACCATGACACGAATGTCATTCTCTAATAGGTCTAGACGCAGGTCATTGTTGTCATTCGCTTCAATGCCACGAATATCAACAACAACAGCCGACTCCAGTTCTCCAAAGCGCGACTGGTAGGTCTTCATCAACATTTCTTTGACAGGCTTGCTCATATCATTTGTTCCTTGCGATCGAGATTACACGGCAACCTGAACCGATGGGGTCATCGTGCCGCTGAGCACGCAGTTTTTGATGTAATCACCCTTCGTTGTGGCGGGCCTGGACTTTTCGATGATTCCAAAGAAGTGATTGAAGTTGGCCATGAGATCAGCTTCTTCAAAGCTCATTTTTCCAATCACACAATGGATATTTCCAGTGTCATCATTTCGATATTCGAGTTTGCCAGCGCTGTATTCAGTCACTGCAGTTGCAACGTCTGCTGTCACCGTGCCCGCCTTTGGCGAAGGCATGAGCCCTTTCGGGCCAAGGACACGTCCAAGCTTACTGACCACACGCATCATGTCAGGTGAAGAGACAGCGACATCAAATTCAAACCAGCCGCCAGCTACTTTTTCAACCAAACTTTCGCCACCAGCTTCCACAGCGCCTGCTGCTTTGGCCGCCTCAACCTTATCGTCTCCGCAGAAACAGATCACACGAGCAGTCTTGCCAACACCTTTCGGCATTGACACCGAGCCACGAATCTGCTGCTCGGCTTGACGTGGATCGATTGCGAGGTGCATACAACATTCAATAGTCTGATCAAAAGAAGGTCCTTTGAATGACTTGAGAATCTTCATCGCATCTTCGGCAGTCTGTGGGCCTTCATGCTGTTCAGCGATGACTCTGTTTGCTTTGGCTCTTTTACTGAAGTTTGCCATATTTAGAGTCCTTCTACCGCAATGCCCATGGATCGGGCGGTGCCTGCAATGGTACGCATGGCAGCTTCAACACTTCCTGCGTTGAGATCAGCCATTTTTTCTTCTGCGATCGCACGAAGTTGATCCGCATTAATAGTGCCAACCTCCTCCGTGCCTGGTGCAGTAGACCCTTTGCTTAGTCCAAGTGCATCACGCACTAGTACGGAAGCAGGGGATGACTTGATTTCAAACTCGAAGGTACGGTCTTGGAAGACCGTAATAACACAACCAACAATCTTGCCATTGAGTTCTTTCGTTCGTTCATTGAACGCTTGAATGAACTGGCCAGGGTTGACGCCATTGGCACCAAGTGCGGGACCCAGCGGAGGCGCTGGAGTTGCCTGGCCACCGGGCGCAGTTACTTTAAATACTTTAGTGATCTGCTTGGCCATAGACACCTCCTTCAACCTCCCACACCCACGAGCGGAATCATCCAAAGATTCCGCCAGCCTCACCCTCTGGCCTGAGGGTGGCATTGACACGGGTGTGGTGCCTTCGGCATTGACGTGTCGAACGGGGCAGGATACCGAGCTGGGGCGTTTCTGCAAGCGCCATCCATATTTACTGCATTTTTGCTCTCAGCCAAGAATGGCCCTAATGGCAAGGCTCAAGCCCATATCCGGAGCTGGCCTGGAAATCCAAGAGGAAGATGTCGCCCAGCTATCTGATGCCGCAAAACGAAGCAAAAAACGGGGGTTTCAAAAGAGGATTCTCAATCTTGGAGGCGAATACTGGATCTCATGCCGGACGCGTCGTATATCAGTAGTTAAGAAGAGGTTATTTTGGAGCCCGGGCTGCTGGTGGCTTGGATCCCAGTCAGTGAGCCTGCGGGGCCAGATCTGCAGGGGAGAATAAAAGATGTTGCATGGCAAGCGTTCGTATCTAGTGGCAGCAGCCCTGTTCGGTTTTTGTTTGGCTGTTGTCAGTCCAGCTCTCGGGCAAGATGCAAGTTGGGGCGAGGACAAGGATGACGATGCTGGTAGTGGGCCTCGTGAGGCTCAGAGGACGAAGGGCTCCGGCAAAGTCGAGAAGGTCAGTGGCTCAACTGTTTCTGCTGCATTCAATGCCAGTGGCTCCCGGGGTAGATCGCGTCATGTTGGTAGCCAGGATTTTGAAGATCTCTACCTCATTTGGGTCGCTAATCCAGAGAAGTTTAACGCTTCGCTTAAGACGATTGATAACGGTTTTGCCAACTTTCCCAGTTCGTTATACCTGTTTGATGTTGGAGTTCGTTTTCCAGATCCGGAAATCGTTGTTGATTCGATGCAGGCGTTACTCGGTAACCGAGATGAGGCCGGCCTTGAAGGCGCGGTACTTCCACGTGAAGCAACAGATAACACTGCCGCCAAAGTGGCTGCCCGTGGTTATTACGTGCTTGCAGTGGCCAGTGCAGGATCTCGGCCTTTAGTCACCGATGTTCAAGGTAATTTATTAGAACTGTTTAGTTTCTTAACCAGTAGCGAAGTGTCGGGCCCGGATGGTGAGGGTGGCAGCATTCCTGTCACCGAGGGGAATTACGCGTGGACGTCTACGATAACGGGGGGGAACTATCAGATTGGTCTCGAAGGTATCGCCTTTGCGGTTCCGCTCGAAAATCCAACCAGTAACTTCTTTCCACCCAGTGCGATCGTTTCAGACGGTCAATATCCTGTGACAACCACGATCTTGGAAAGGCCTGAGGTTGGTGGCGGTTGTACTGATCAAGATGGTAACGCTATTGAATTTTTCAATAGCCTCTGGTGGAACTTTGAAGCAAAAGACACCGGGTCCTACCGGCTATCGACATGCAACGAAACAGAATTCGATTCTATTTTGGGTGTGTATAAAGACAGTGGTTTGTGTCAAGGTGATATTAATGGTGATGGTCTTGTCGGACTTAATGATTTCAGCACATTACTGGTTCAGTGGGGGTCGACTGGTCCGGAAGCTGATCTGAACAATGATGGCTTGGTAGGCTTGGCTGACTTTGAGTTGTTTCTCGTTGGATTTGGCGAGTGTGTTCCGGTGCCCGAATTAGTGGTCTGTAATGATGATGCATCGCAGTGTGAGGATGGCAGTAGCGACTTGGAGTGGTTTGCCAATTCAGGTGACCGGTTCTTTCTGCGGCTTGGTACTTTTGACAATACAGGAATCGGCTCTGCTGTCTTGAAGGTTGGGCCAACACCTTAATCAATCAGCACCTCGCAATTGAGCCTTAATAAATCAATATTGCCTATCGATCAGGGCGGTGAATCACTACGTGAAATAGGCTCCTCCAGAGGCCTTTAGGCCTTTCTTTGCCCGTGTCATCCTTGGATTTCGCATTGTTGTTTGGTGCCATCACCTCTTTTGGCTCCAGCAGCATTGAGCCGTGCATGCGGCGAAATTTACGGGCAATAGATAGGAGCCTTCCCTCATGGCTACTTCACCAATCAAACTTTTTCGGGGCCATCAGATTTTGTCGACGTTGGCAGTCGGTCTTCTTTTATCTTCTGCTGCTCTGGGGCAAGAGGCGAGTTGGGGCGAAGACAAAGACGACGATGCTGGCAGTGGCCCTGAAACGGCCCAAAGAACCAGAGGCAGCGGTAAGACCGAAAAAGTAAGCGGCTTTCTGAGTAGTGTCAGTTCGTTCCGTTCAATGTCGCAAGACCAGGAAGATCTATTCATCATCTGGATTGCAAACCCCGAGTCTTTTAAAGCATCATTGCGAACCGTCGATAATGGCAGCGCCTCTTTTGACTCATCGCTTTATTTGTTTACCACAGATTCGGCTGACGTCCACGAGCTTAGCCAGTTTACAGAAGTATTCGGACTTCTCGGTGTTCAAGATGTTGATCTGCTCGGTGCTTTTCTGCCTGGAGCGGCAACAGATACCACTGGTGCCATGATTACCGAGCCTGGTTATTACATGCTTGCAGTCAGTAGTGCCACACGGTATCCCGCAGTCATGCTGACCGGACTGCCTTTGCCTGTGTTTGACTTTTTTGTTCCCAATGAAGTGTCCGGTCCAGATGGAGATGGCGGGATGAGCGGATTTACTGAAGGAGAGGGTGTTTGGGAGGGAACGCCCGCTGCTGGCTTCTATGATATTGCAGTTGACGGTGTTGGCTTTGCATTCCCACTTCGAACACCGGAGAACGATGTCTGGCCAACGAATGCCTATGTCGACGAAGGTGTCTGGCCCATTTATACGGTCATGGCTTCAACTGAATCGCAGGCTGATGTGACATGCACTTCTCCGGATGGAGACGGTCGCGTTTTGTATGAAGACCTTTGGTGGTCATACCAACCTTTAGAACCCGGCATTGTGGGCGTTTCAACCTGCGATAGCGTGGACTTTGATTCAGCTATCGCTGTTTATGAGTTGATGGGACTTTGCATCGGCGACATCAATAGTGATGGATCGGTTGATGTTGACGATTTTTCAGTGTTGCTGACTCAGTGGGGTTCAAGTGGTCCCGAGGCAGACCTTGATGGTGACGGAATGGTTGACACCACAGATTTCAGCATCTTTTTGGTCTACTTTGGACTCTGTGAGCCGGATCTTGAGCTTGTGGCCTGCCAAGATAACGCGCCCGGCTGTACGAATGGAACATCCAAAGTTTCATTTAGTACAGATGGTACAGAGACCTTTGTGATCCGCATTGGTGGCGCTGAAGCGGGCGATCGAGGGCGTGGTACCTTCCGTGTCGGCTATGAGTAGCACTTGAATCAATTTGTAGTGTTCAACATTCGTTGATAGTGCGCTGCTGAAGTTTCATTGCCGCGTCGTTCGTACATATCGATGATGCGTCTTAAGGCTCTGTCTATCTCTTCTTGATCCACATCTGTCGTTGCCTTGAGTACGGTGTAGCTTCCGAGTAAGAGTGGTTCTGCTTGTTCATACTGCTCTAGTTCGAGAAGTACTTCTCCCATTCGGCTTTCAGCCCATGCCTTATACCAGTAATTGGTATCTTCAGGACTAATTGTTGCTGCGTATATATCTCGCATTTTTGTCATTTCACGAAGCGCATCTTCCCACATCTGTTGGTCTTCGTAGAACATGGCGAGTTTGCGATGGCATGTTTCGATCAACCTGTGGTTGGGTGATTCTGTTCCATAGACAGCCATGCGAATGGACAGAGCCTCTTGTTCTTGTTGCACGGCATCTTGAACAAGTTGGTTTCGCTGTTGGATCATTTCTGGTGTTTGTGATTCAAGGCTCTGAGCATGCCCCCAGAGAATCGATGAGAGTGTGGATCGTGCGCTGCCTAATCGCGGTGCAGGTTGGCCTCCGAGGCCGGCTTTAAGATAAATGTCGATGACTTCATCGAGCTTGCCTCTGGCTGCGTCAAACTGCTTTAGATCACGTAATGCCAAAGCCCAGCTTTGAAGGATTATTGCTTTGCCAGGATAGGGACGATCTGGGAATAACGCGCCATGTTTGGCATACGCGTTTTTGTATTGGGCGATGGCCTCTTCACTCCGCCGGAGTTTGCGTAAGCTAATGGCACTCTCTACTGCCGCATTGATCGTGAACTCACGGAGATCATCTTGCCTCGAAGGGCTCATTTGTGCAATGGGATCACCTGGCAGTGATTCAAGTGTCTCGAAGTCCATGGTGCTCTCTTGGGCGGCCTCGAGTGCAGCGTCAAAAGAGCCGAGCGTGCGATAGCAATAAGAAATCTGTTGGAGAATATCTCCCCGAGCCAACAGCGCTTCGGAGAGCAGTTTGATGTCATTTGTTTCTTCGCTCTGATTGATGAGTTCAGAGGCTCGCTTAAGAGCTCGCTCATGGATGACAAGTGCTTGGTCAGCGTGCCCCATCGCGCGTGTGGTCTCTGCCAATCTTCGCCATGAACCAGCGATCGCGAGGCCCTCGTCTCCTATCTCTTGTTCACGAATGCGAACCGCGTCTTCATATTGTGGTTGAGCAAGGTTGTATTTGCCAAGGGCTAAATATCCATCACCGATCAAGTCGCGTAATTCAGCCAGTGTTTGTGGATCATCTCTGAAAGTATCTCCAGCGCGTACGGCCATGTCGTCAATGAGGTTCTGGGCAGAGATTTCGGTTGTGCCTGCGCGATCAGGATCACCAGCCTTGAGTGAGTTCCCGAGAAACTGCTGAATACTATTAGAACGTTTTAAGCTTGCTTCAGCAGTCTTGCGTTGCTCTGCTTCAGAAACAGCAAAGCTGACACTAATGACGATACCGGCAATCAGCACAAGTAAGATCGCGGCTGCACTAGCCACAATCACTTTATTGCGACGGGTGAATAAACGAAATTTATAGAGCGTTGATTGAGGCCTGGCAGTAATGGGCTCTCGATCTAAGTAGCGTGTTAAGTCTTGTTCAAGTTCCAATGCAGACTGGTAGCGACGGTTTCGGTCTTTTTCCATGGCCTTGAGGACGATGGTCTCAAGATCTCTTGGAAGTGTCTCAGCGAATTGGGTAGGTCGAATAGGCGGTTCTTCGCAAATGATCCGTGTTGCCTCAAAGATTGGTACGCCCTGAAGTTTGTAGGGGTGCTCGCCCGTGAGCAATTGGTACAACACAACTGCCAGGCCATACACATCACTCCGCACATCAATGTCATCAGGATTCGCATCACATTGTTCTGGTGACATGTACTGAACAGTGCCGACTAATTGCCCGACATTGGTTTGCATGGTAGTGGTTGCAATATCAGCATCGGTTGAGCGTGCTACCCCGAAGTCAATGATCTTCAGGTCGCCTGCATTATCAACCAGAATATTCCCAGGTTTCAGATCGCGGTGAATGATTCCCTTTTGATGTCCGTAGTGAATGGCATCGCAAGCCTTCATAAACAGCGTGACACGATCATTGATTGAAAGGTCTTCTTTGTCGGCGTAGCTTGTGAGTGGCTGCGCGCCAGCCACAAATTCCATTGCGAAGTAGGGCACACTTCCAGTGCCATCATCATGTTGTCCCGCCTCATAGATTTGAGCGATGCCAGTATGTCGAAGGCGACCAAGAATCTGTGATTCCCAAAGGAATCGTCGCAGGGCATCTGGAGAGGTTACGCCAGCCTTAATAATTTTGAGTGCGACAGCGCGACGAGGGTTGTCTTGCATTGCGAGATAAACCGCGCCCATGCCGCCGGCGCCAATCACACGCAAAATGCGGTAATGGCCAATGCGACGCGGAGCTCCAGGGGGCAGCCGCTGGGCTTCCGCATCGCTGACGTGTTCGTCTTGCCAGAGATCATCTTCTTCGGGTTTCGAGTCTGGTTGTGATTGGATGTCTGGTGGTTGAGCAGGTGGCGGTGAAGCTGGACCATCAATCGTGACATCCTCGCTACCGAGCGTTGGTGCGTCATTGATATCGAGCCCATCTGGGCTGTCTGGTCTATGGTCGCTGTGTGGTGACTTGTCCACGGGTATTCTTCAGTCGTCTTGAGGTCTCAATGCAAGATTACAGAACATTGCAATTCCAGTTGCTATGGCATCGTCATTAAAGTCAAAGTTACATTGATGTAATGTTGGCATGGATTCCTGATCATGCTTTAGAAGGCCTAAAGCAAAGAAGCATGCGGGTACAACTTGTCCATAATAGGCAAAGTCTTCGCCTCCCATGATTGGATCACTGATTGGGCAAACATGCTGCTCACCCAGAGTGGCCCGCGCTTGCTCATGGAACAAATCGACAAGGGCGGAATCATTTATGGTCACCGGGTATTCCATTGTCCAACCGATCGCTGCCTTGCAGTTATGCGACTTGGCATGGAGCTCTGTGATTTTCTCGACCTGAGACTTGGCCTCTTTCATAAGATCGCTGTCCAGGCTTCGAATAGTCCCCTGTAGCGTGCAAACATCTGGAATGATGTTATGCGTGGTGCCAGCATGAATCTGGGTGACCGAAAGTACTAAAGGTTTGACTGGATCAACATTGCGTGAAACGACGCGCTGCAGCGCTTGCACAAGTGAAGTTCCGGTGAGTAATGGGTCAGTTCCAAGATGCGGTGAGGCCGCATGTGAGCCAGTGCCAGAGATCTCGATATCAAACACGGTCGTTGCAGCTAACATCGGCCCAGGCTTACTGCCGACGTGTCCTACTTGCAGACCAGGCCAGCCATGCAAGCCAAATATTTCTGACACAGGTGGACCGATCTGGCTTCCATCCAGACAGCCATCCTCAACCATTTTGAGCCCGCCGCCGCCACCTTCCTCGGCGGGCTGAAAACAGAATGTGACGGGTCGTGGGAGGGGGTGTTGCTTGCTGATCGCTGCAAGCACCCGAGCGGTCCCGATGAGAATCGTCGTATGCCCGTCATGTCCACAGGCATGCATTTTTCCATTTGTTTTTGAGCAGTACGGTTTTCCTGGCGTCTCCGTTATTGGCAATGCATCCATATCAGCTCGGAAGGCGATCGCATTTTTAGCGCTGCCAGCGAGATGACCGAGAACACCAGTTCCGCCGGCAAGACCTGATTGGAATTCAATGTTTTCTGATCGGAGCGCTTCTTGAACACATTGACTTGTGCGGTGCTCTTCAAAGCCCAGCTCAGGATGCGCATGGAGATCGTGTCGAAATTCGATGAGCTCCGGAAGCAGTCGCTCAATTTCATCGTTGATTTGGCTGGTTGTATTGGTCATTGTGGTCATGGCAGTATTGTATTGCATATCCCAAAGTGAATTCTTATTTCAAGGCGCGTAGCCCACGCTGGGTACGACCTTCATTGACCAGCACCATGGCATGGCGATCGTTTTTTATCAATTTTGCGAGTTGTGACATGCTCACACCGAGCTGTCCAGCTGCCTGGGCGACATCGAAATGACATGCATTGATGAGATCAAGGCTCTCTGCGAGCAGCGCGGGATAATCCACGTGCTTGGCATTGACGGGTACAGCTCGTCCGGTGCGGCGTTTTTCCCAGAGTGATGATGGGCGGTAATGATGTGGTTTCACATTTGTTCGTACTTTGCGGGCAAGCGCTTGCCGAAGTCGCCGGATTGCTTCTTTTCGATTTTCATATTGGCTCCGCCGTTCTTGAGCATTTGCAACCAGTGCCGTTGGGCGATGGGTGATGCTTACTGCCGTTTCAACTTTGTTTCGATGTTGTCCACCAGGGCCATGTCCACGTCCTGTTTGTAGATCGCATTGCTCCAGGAATTTTTTCTCTGGCAATGAGGCAGGATGCGGAGGATCAATCATCGCAAAATTCATGATGGCTCTCGCGTTTCTTTTAAGGGTTGGGCTTGTTGGCGTTGAGCTGAGGCAGAGAGTGATAGATCATCGATTCGCCCAGCCTTAAGATAAACATCAGCTAGGCCTGCAATCATTGCTGCATTGTCGACACAGTATTCACTATTTGCCAGGCGGAGCGCAATACTGTGCTTTTGAGCGAGTGATTTGAGACCTTCTCGCAAGGTCTGATTGGCGCTGACGCCGCCGCCAACCAATAAACTACGTGGACCAGTCATGTCTGTCAGTTGATGCCATTGTGTTAATGCGCGGTCTACTTTTAAGAGGACGGCATCGACGGCCGCTTTCTGAAATGAAGCAGCTCGATCTGGGCAACAAGCTGGGTCGGGCTCTTCTCGTTTGTCTTTAGGCCAGGGTGGTTGCCCTCGAACTTCATAGAGTAGCGCTGTCTTAAGGCCACTAAAAGAAAAGTCAAGACTCGTTGGGGAAAGTCTGGCGATGGGAAATTTCACAGCCTGATCATGGCCGTTCTTTGCCGCCTTTTCTAGCGAGGGTCCGCCGGGATAAGGGAGTCCGAGCATGGTGGCCGCTTTATCAAATGCTTCGCCAATGGCGTCGTCGCGTGTTTGTCCAAGAATGTTCGTGGTTAATGGATCAGTGAGTGACATGAGCGTGGTGTGCCCGCCACTGACGACCAAACCAAGAGCGGGAAAATCCAATGGTTGGTTCTCTAAGCATGGAGCCCAGAGGTGCGCCAGAATGTGATCGACGCCGATCAATGGGCGGTTGAGCGTCCATGCCAGTGTTTTTGCGGCGCTCACGCCAACGAGAAGTGAGCCGATGAGGCCGGGCCGATTGCCGACAGCCAGGGCATCGATCTGATTGAGCTGGCAGTGAGCCCGATCAAGGGCTTGTTCTAACACTGGCACAATGCGTTCAAGATGAGCCCGGCTGGCCAGCTCTGGAACGACCCCTGCAAATGGCGCGTGGACCTCATGCTGAGAAAACACGACGCTTGAAAGCACTTCGTTACCATTGCGAACGACTGCGATGGCTGTTTCATCACAGCTCGTCTCAAAACCGAGAATGAGATTGGGGCAAGGCATATGGTCATTCTAACGTGAGTCATTTAATGGAGACATCCCATCTCCGCTGCATCTGTGAATCTGTACAATCAGCATGGGAGAACCATGTCGCAGACCAATCGAGAGCAATTGAAGGTTGTTTCAGAACGAGCTGTACTCGCAGGGGTCAACCTTCCTGGCTGCTTCATTGATTCCGTCGATCGTTTTGCAGAGCTTCGTGCTTTGACCGAAACCGCCGGTGCATCGATCGTTGGTGAGATTTTGCAACGGATGCGACGCCCGCGTGGGGCGACGTTTTTTGGAAAAGGCAAAGTGGCGGAGCTGTCAGATCTCTGTGAAATGACCAATGCAACGCTCGTCATCTTTGATCATGATTTGACACCAGCTCAGATTCGTAACCTTGAGCAGGATACCAATTGTAAGATCATTGATCGTAGTGAATTGATTCTTGATATCTTTGCTAATCGTGCTTCGACAGCCATGGCCAAACTTCAAGTTGAGATTGCTCAGCTTGAATACACCTATCCGCGGCTTCGAGCCATGTGGGATCACCTTGGTCAAGTGACTGGCGGTTCTCCAGTCGGTATTGGAACTCGGGGGCCAGGTGAGCAACAGATTGAAATTGATCGTCGACTCGTTAAACGAAGATTGTCTCAACTGCGTGATGAGCTCGTAGAGATTCAGGGGCGTAAAAGCCGTGAAGTTTCCCAGCGAAACACAGATCACTTTACTGTTGGTCTTGTGGGCTATACCAATGCAGGTAAGTCAACACTTTTTAATAAAGCGACAACTGGCGGCGCTTTTTCGCATGACAAGCTCTTTGCGACCCTCGCCACACGCATTGAACGCTGGGATCTTGGTGGTGGGAATCACGTCATGTTATCGGATACCGTGGGGTTCATTCGGGATCTTCCGCACCGGCTCGTAGCTTCTTTTCGCTCTACATTGGAAGAAACTGTTCACAGTCAACTGCTTTTGATCATGCTTGATGCGTCAGATCGCAACGCGCCGATGCAACTGCAAACAGTGGGGAAGACACTTAATGAAATTGGAGCAGCAGATCAGCCTCGGATTCTCGTGCTCAATAAACTTGATCTGGTTCGGGATCAAACGGTTCTTGAACAATTACGGGCGATGGCCAAGGATCGGATGGTTGAGGTCTTTGAAGTGAGCGCTGTGACTGGACAGGGGATTGACGCGCTCAAAGCCCGCGTGCTTACTGAGATGAAAGGTGAATTGCGAGAGATTGCACTAGAAGTGCCATTGGTGGACTCTCGGACAGTAAATTTTCTTGAACGGCGTACTGAAGTGCTCGAACGGGACTATGAGACATCAACTGTGGTGATGCGCGTACGCATTGGAAAACGCCAGATGGATCAGGTGTTAGCACTCTGTCATCAGTTAAGAATTGATGGGCAGGAGCCGCATCAGTTGGTTCGTAAACTCTGGCCGCACATCGGCGAAATAGACGATGAAAAAAACTCAGGATTTACTCAAGGCTTTAAGCCATTGCAGTGATAAAATACTTCCGGTTGCTCAGTGCTTGCTCCATGCACTGGGTCGCACCAAAAGGGAGTCTCTTTACCGCACCTATGGCACCACGATCTGACCTGCCACCTCTTGAAGATCGAATTCCCCGTCCTTTACTGGAGCGGGTCAATGCCTGGTCGACACGGGTGGGACTGGCGTCGCTGCGTCAAAGACTCTGTCTCCAAAAAAATGCAAAGCATTTTGACGACACCTTAGCGGAGGTGCTTGTTGCCGATCATCTCGATCGCCAAGGTTGCGATCTTCGTTGGGAGGTGCCGACACCGGCCGGCCGTCAATGTGACTTTGAGGTGACCCGCGATGGGATGCGTTTTTATGTTCACGTCAAACGGGTTCGGCCTCATTCAGATCAGCCCCATCGACTGACAATCTCATCAAGGTTACGGGTGTTGGAGCAAATTCGGCGCCCTTACGTGGTTCGTATTTGGTGGGATGAGGGCCTGTCTGATCAACAGATGCAAACCTATGTGACAGAAGCGAGTCAGTTTATTGAGCGTAGTCATTTGGGAGAAGAGTCTGTCATTCGTGACAATGAAGACCGTCGACTTGGGACGGTTCATATCGTTGCTCCAGATCCCGGCCCAAATGTTTCGTTGGTCATTGGCATGCCCCATGGGCCGATTGACCGAGTCGGGCACCTCCGAAAACTGCTTTGCAAGGCGCATCGGCAGTTCATGCCCCGTGAAACCAATGTGATTCTCATCGCATCTGGTGAGCATGGATTCTTTGATGACTTTGAACAAGCATTGCTGGGATCGCATGTCGAGCGATGGGATACCCATCCACCAAGTGGACAACGTATCGCACATGGGCGAGCACTTGATGGTTTTTGGTCGGGGCGCCGTCGTCGCGATGCTCGTAGCGCTGGTTGGTTTAAACTTAACCCAAGTGCGAACGAACTGCAGGTAAGACTGCTGCATCGCAGTGAGGCCAATCTGCCACCCAACGTTGCCGGTCTCTTGGAGGCACTTTTTGTGCATCCAGATGCTGAGTCATGCCGTACGGCTGGTTGATCGGCGATCATCGATCTTCACTAAATTTAGGCTTAATATGAGACATCAAGATGGTCTTGACCTGTTAGCATGCTGGGTCGTATACCACGTACCTATCAAGTATTTCTCGCCTAGAGGGTAAACCATGCGCGATTCAAGACAACGTGAGCTTGCAGAGCTCTTAATCAATCATTCAACCAGAATTCAACCAGGTGAACACGTGCTGATTGAGATGTTTGATGCGCCTTATGAGATGGCCATCGAACTCGTTGAGGCAACACGTCGTGCCGGTGGCCATCCGCACATTGAATTGCGTAGTCAGCCTGTCATGCGCGCCCTGCAATGGGATGCCGACGAGGATAATCTTAAGGTCTGGGCAGACTGTGATCTCTATCGAATGAAGAAGATGGCGGCCTACATAGGGCTTCGTGGGGCAAGTAATGTCAGTGAAGAGTGCGATGTTCCAGATGAGAGTCGCAAAGCGATGGCCGAGATCTATCGCACGCCCGTTCATCTCGAACAACGTGTAAAAAAGACAAAATGGTGCGTTCTTCGTTGGCCAACTTCGAGCATGGCTCAACTGGCAAACATGAGTACAGAAGCATTTGAGAAGTTCTATTTTGATGTGTGCTGCCTGGACTATGGCCTCATGATGGAATCGGGTCGAGTGCTCGCAGAACGCATGACGGCCGCAGATCAGGTGCATATCAAAGGGCCAGGAGATACAGATATCACCTTCTCAATAAAAGATATTCCCGCTATTGAATGCTGTGGTGAGCACAATATTCCTGACGGAGAGTGTTTTACGGCACCTGTTCGTGACAGCATCAATGGCATCATGCACTACAACACACCTACGGTGTATTACGGCCAAACATTTGAGAACGTACGTTTTGAGTTTGCTCAAGGAAAAATTGTGAATGCATCTTGTGATGGGGATGCGGACGCGCTTAATTCCATTCTCGATTCAGATGAGGGAGCTCGTTATGTCGGTGAGTTCGCCATTGGGTTCAACCCTCACATTCTCGAGCCAATGAAAGATATTCTCTTCGATGAGAAGATTGCCGGATCACTTCACTTTACGCCAGGGGCCGCCTATGAAGAGGCAGATAACGGTAACCGCTCTCAGGTGCACTGGGACCTCGTCTTGATCCAGCGGCCCGAATATGGCGGCGGAGAGATTTACTTTGACGGGGAGCTCATTCGTCGTGATGGTCTGTTTGTGACCGAAGAATTGGCTGCACTCAATCCTGAGGAACTTCTTGCCGCGACAGCCTCTTAGGAGGTCTGAGTTGTGGACTGCTTATTGAGCCTCGCTCATCGTTGCAGATGGCGAGGAGATGGCTTTACGGCGACGGTTTCGTAGTTGAAGGATGGCAGGCATGACGGTGTAGCAAGCCAGAAGTGTCATGCCCAGGCCGGTGGTCATGACCGCGCCCAACGACTGAATGCCTCGGTGTTCTGCAATGAGCATTGACCCAAATCCAATCATCGTGGTGAGCAGTGTCATTGTGACGGCTCGACCAGTACCGCCACTGAGGCCAGCTGGACGTCCATCTGGTTCAAATCGCCAACGATGAACCATATGCACACCGGCAGCCATGCCAATTCCAAGAATCAAGGGCATGACGATCAGATTGGCAAAGTTGACAGAGAATTGGAAGAGGCCGAGCAGTCCAAAGACACCGACAAATCCGACAGACACGGGGACCATTGCGCAGAGCGCATCTGCAATAGAGCGGAAGTCGATCAGCAAGACAATCAGAATGGCAATAAATGCGTAAATGGCGGCCTTCTGATAAGCGGTGACAACAATAATGCTCGACTCATAAATTTGAACCGGTGGACCAAGCACGTCCGGTGCGACAGTGCGAATCTCTTGGATAAATGCCTTGAGCCGCGCCGGCTCTAAGATTGATTCCACATCGGCCTGTGGGTAGACCCGCAAGAGCCAGTCGCCATTGGCGCCAATCCATTGAGCGCGCAAGGCCTCGGGTAGATCGTCAGGTAAAAGCGGGGTAGGGGTGAGTGACTCATCAATAACTGTTTTCAGTGCGGCCTGAGCAGAATCAAAACGCTCATTGGTGCGTTTGGCTCGAATAGTTTTTTCGTCTTCAGCGAGTGTGTTTGTGATTGTGAGCGTCTGCTCTATTCGCTGGACAATTGCATCTAACTCATCACGTTCTGGACCAGTGACAGTTTGAATGCTCAGTTTTAGGCCCAGCAGTAGTTTTTGGATTTGGGCGCGCAGATAAGGGAATGTATCGGGTATGGTCGGTACAGCAGAAGGTTGGTTGCGAATTTCTGCGACCTGGGCGGCGCGCGTCTCGTAGTCCTTTGGATAGAGAAGGCCCATTCCACCAACTTCATGCACAGTTGGGAGCGCTGTCAGTTGGGTGACAAGTTCTGGCGCTTCTTCTGGTCTTGTGCGAATCAGCGCATTCCAGACGGTTCGGGCATCATCTTCAACCAGTCGAGATTCCCATCGCACCGATTCAATATCTGGTGGCTGTAGATTCAGTACGTTGGGATCGTACTTGACGCGATAAGCCGGAATAGCGGCGCATATCACCACCAACACCGAGAGAATGAGCGTCACGAGTGGATGTTGGTCGATCCAGTTCAAGCGGCCGCCAGCCAAATGCATGCCTTGTCCTTGATGGCGCTTGCGTAGGATGCGGCGCCAATTTGGCAGCAATGCTAACGCCGCAGGAAAACAGCTCAGCATGGCCAATAGGCAGATGATAATCCCGCCTCCAGCGATAATGCCCATCTCAGCCATGCCCTTGAAGTCGGTCATGGCGGTAGCGCCGAAGGCAACAGCGGTGGTGATTGTTCCTGTAATCATTCCTGGGCCAATGCCACGGAAGACTCGGGCAACAGCATCAGGCAAGTTGGCATGTTGACGATGGACTAATTCCAATCTGGAAACCAGATGCAAGGCAAAGTCAACTCCAAGTCCCAGAAGAATAACAGAGAAGACAACTGAAAGTAGTTGTAAATGACCTACTGAAAGGACAAGCCAACCGAAGCTCCACGCAATAGCGATGAGTAGGCAACCTGCTGCAAGGAGGGGGACAACAACTCCCCTAAAGGCAATCAGCATCATGACTGTGATCAAGATCAAAGCAACAATAGATGCAATGGTCGAGTCATAAATCGACTGCGTTGTTTCGTCTGCTTCAATCGCGGGTATACCTGTAACGCCGTATTCAATCGCCTCGATTTTAGATTGAATGACAGCTTGTCGAACTTGTTCTCTGAGCCAAAGCAAGTTCTCACTCAGTGAGTTGATTGCTGATTTCTGTGGTGCGAAACGAAGTTGAATCAATCTCATTCTGCCACTCTCGGTGGCGAATGGCTGCCATTGATCAAAATCACTGCCCAGCAAATTGAAACTGGGCTCGCCGCCCTCCAAGCCGATGAGATAGGGTGTGATTACGTCATTGAGTTGTTGAATGCCATCAGGGCCTTGCCCATCTCTGCGGAGTTGTCCCATCAACACTTCAAGTCCGGTCGCAGCATTTGCGGCTTCGCTAAGTTCTTTGCCAACGCGCAGATCAAGAAGTCGTTTATCAAATTCAACTTGTGGAGCGGCCATGAAGAGCCTGGGGCTTGCTTCGTTCGCACTGAAGCCAGCATCAGCACCAAGTACTTTCGGGCTTTCCCTAAGTTGATTGGCCAGTGTCATGGCAAGTTTGGTGATACGAGCATCAGTTGCATCGCCTTCCAAACAGATCACGAGATCATCCCATCGAGGGAAATCGAGACGGTAGTTGTTGTAGCGTGCATTCCAGGCAAGATTAGGATCCATCAGATCGCCACGATCACCATGGAACTCAAGTCGCTCCAAAGTCAGGATCAGCGAGCCTGCTGCAATAGACAAGCAGATCAGCAGCGTGAGTAGGGGGCGCTTCGTTACAGTGCGGCCCCAGAACCCGAGGAAGTTGTCGCGGATGCGTTTCGACACAGCGTCACCTTATAGAGGAATGTGTGAGCTGTCGGTAGTTCTTGTTCTCGGACCCAAGCCAGAATGAACAGGGGAAGTCATTAGGCTCGATTTCGACTCAAAGAGACCGATTTTAGAGACCGCACAAACCACCTGGCTTCACAAGTCGATACGACTGGATGTTTTGCCCATTACTTTTGGCCTCTTCGCATGTGTGACGCCAAGCCGGCAAAGCCGATGGCCGATGGTTCCAGTACAACACTTGATAGAAGGGGACTCAGGGATGGGAACACGAATTGGAGATTACTTGGTCTTGGCGGGCGTACTTACAGATGACCAGGTTCAAGAGGTACTTGCAGCACAGCGAAATACACAACGACCATTTGGTTGGTTGTGTGAGGAGCTCTTTGCAATTGATCCGCAAGAAATTGAATCAGCTTGGGCTCAGCAATATGCGGGCTTAACGGCCACCATTAACCCATGTGAAGAGGGCGTTGTGCCAGAAGTCCTTCATATGATTACGCGGCGTCAAGCCTGGCAGTTTCGAATCATGCCTATTCGCTTTGATGGCGAGGAGCTCATGGTGGCGACGACATTAGGGCATATTCATCGGGCGCTTCGTTTTGCAACGAATGTCATGGGCTGCCCGGTTTATGTTGTTCTCACGGCACCGGAAGAACTTGCTCGGTCGTTGAGTATGTACTACCCATTGCCTGGAATGGGGCAGGTCGTCATTGACCATGGTCTCGATGGGGTCTTTGGTGGGACCGACTGGATCGAGCCAGCAGCTTGATTCTGGCCTCGTGATCTAAAAAAACCAAAGGGCGGCTGAGGGCCGCCTTTGGTTTTTAATGGCGAGACCCGGACTTGAACCGGGGACACCGGCATTTTCAATGCCGTGCTCTACCAACTGAGCTACCTCGCCTGAGCGGGCTAGCCTATTGGGCCGGTTTCCTATGTCAAGCGCCCTGATCCGGTTCTCAACAAACTCAGTCAGTTGACGCTCGCTTCCCATGATGCCCTTTGCAGGGCAAATTCTCTAGATAATCAGCCTGAAGGACGCTTTTGTTAGGATCTGGGCACCTAGCGGGCCATAATCCCGTATTAGGAAGATCTGATCCGTGGATGCGTTGACTGGCTCAGAAGGGCCAGATAGGCTTCCGCGTCAGGCATTGGCGGGAGTAGCTCAGTCGGTAGAGCACCTGGTTGTGGTCCAGGACGTCGCGGGTTCAAGTCCCGTCTCTCGCCCTTTGACGGAAGAAAGAACTTGCCGAATTGGTAGGCATAGCGCCGATGACGGGGTAGACTCGCACTCTTGTATTAGGTGCGAGGCAAACTGATTATTTCCGCGAGGGAGCGGAAGACCACAAACCCCGTTTCACGACCCTATCCGAGAAGACTGATATGACAACAGCGACGCCGAAAGCGCGTTTAGATTTCGATAACGTGACTTTGCATAGCAATCTTTCAACAAGTGCTTTGGTAGAGATGTCATTGCGACGCCAAGAAGGCATGCTGGCCGCAAACGGAGCGCTGGCTTGTGATACAGGCAGTCGCACCGGTCGCAGCCCGAACGATAAGTACCTCGAAGACACGCCAGGGATTCATGATTCCATCGAGTGGGGCAAGGTAAACAAACCTATCTCATCTGAGAACTTTGCCAAGCTTGAAGATCTGGTGATGAAGTACTTGCGGGGCAAGGATGATCTCTTTGAGTTTGAGGGCTTCGCAGGGGCTGATCCAGATTACCGACTGTCTGTGCGCGTCATTACCGAGTTTGCCTGGCACAGTCTCTTTGCCCGCACGTTGTTTATTGAACCAACGTCTCAGGAACTCAAGAAGTTTGCGGCTGATTGGACAATTCTTAATGCCGCTCGCATGCCAATTGAAAATCCAGAGAGCTATGGCTTAGATTCGGGCGTCGGCATCTTGCAGTCACTCGAACAGAAGAAAGTGATCATCTTCGGCACTGAATATGCTGGAGAGATTAAGAAGTCGATCTTCTATGCAATGAACTATGACATGCCAGCGGCGAATGTATTCCCAATGCATTGCTCGGCCAATGTTGATGATGTAGATCCAAGCAACGTTGCTCTCTTCTTTGGCTTGTCGGGTACGGGCAAGACAACGCTTTCTGCAGATCCACATCGTCCATTGATTGGTGATGATGAACATGGCTGGTCAGATAACGGCGTCTTCAACTTTGAGGGCGGCTGTTATGCCAAGTGTATTCACTTGACGCGCGCTGGTGAACCGCAGATTTGGGATGCGATTCGTTTTGGTAGTGTTCTTGAAAACGTGGTGCTTGATCCTGAGACACGTCTACCTGATTACGATTCATCGGCGAAGACCGAGAACACACGGGTGACTTACCCGGTCAGTTTTATCCCCGATGCAAAAATACCCTCGGTCGGCGCTCATCCCAAACATATTATTTTCCTCACCGCTGATGCATTTGGCGTGTTGCCACCAGTGAGCCGCTTGACACGCGATCAGGCAATGTATTACTTCGTAAATGGCTACACCTCAAAACTAGCAGGCACTGAGGCCGGTGTCACCGAACCAGTTCCAAACTTCAGTCCATGCTATGGCGGGCCATTCTTGCCTAGGCCGCCGATGGTTTATGCAGATTTACTTTCAGACCGAATTGAGCAACATGGGTCTGACGTTTGGCTTCTCAATACAGGATGGACTGGTGGTCCATACGGCCAGGGGCAGCGATTCGAACTCAAGTGGACCCGTCTTCTTGTCACCATGATTCTTTCGGGCGAGCTGCTTAAGGCGTCTTACCAGGAGCATGAAATCTTTGGGCTGCATATGCCAAAGGCCGCAGGCGATGTCCCAGTAGAAATGCTCAGCCCACGGGGAACGTGGCAGGATGTTGATGCCTATGACCTTCAGGCTATTGACTTGGCAAAGAGATTTCATGCCAACGATGCACTGTTCCATCTGCCTGAAGATATTCGTCAGGCTGGTCCCAAGATTGGGCGAGAAGGCTAGGTCATCGTCTGGCCTGATTTTTTGCTTGTTTGGGTGGGCAGATTCCCTTTAGAAGCGACCGATAATCTAAAAAATACCCAGCTTTGATCTGGGTAGGTGCTGTTTTTGCGTCCAGAGGCTGCTTTTGGCTTCTATTTTTGATCAGAAGGTAATTTCCGTTCCACCCTGATTAACTCGCCTCCTCTTTCGGTCGATTGAACTGTTGCAGACAGAACATGTAACAGGATTAGGTCTTAGGACTGGTATGAACTGAAGGGGCGCACGGCCATGAATCTTCTCGACAAGGACGTTTTGACAACAGGTGAGGTGGCCAAGCTTTGTAATGTGGCCTCTCGCACAGTCAGTAAGTGGTTTGATTCCGGGCAGCTCAATGGCTATCGGATTCCAGGCTCGAAGGACCGGCGCATTCCAGTTGCGAGTCTTCTTAAATTTATGCGTGATCATGGCATACCCATGGATGGCCTCATGTCTGGTGCTGTTCGGGTGTTAGTCGTTGATAGCGATGAAGATGTGCGTCAAACCCTGGCTCGTATTCTTCAAGATCAAACCAATTATGAAGTTCGCTCTGCCAGCAGCTGCTTTAAGGCCGGTATCGAATGTGAACGCTTCCGTCCACATGTCATGTTGCTTGATCTCACACTTGCTGCTGAAGAAGAATCAGTCGCAATGGAGCTCGTTGATAACAATAATTCAGAGGCACATTCGACCAAAGTGGTTGCCGTCACAGGCAAGTTGACTGACGGTCAAATTGCTCAGCTTGCCCATCAGGGGTTTGAGAGTGTGCTACGCAAGCCGTTTAGCGTTCGTCAGGTGATCGAATCGATTGAGAATGCACATGCGGTGGTTTACTGAACATGCGGTCTTGAGATCGCCAAGGGGGAGAGGCAATGGTCTGATGCTCGACATCAGGCCGTTGTCTTTTTTGTTCAGAAATCGTTGGTATCAGGGGTGTCGCTGTAGCTTTCTGAATCGAGATCTTGGGCAAGAATTTAGATTGTCGTCACTTATTGACGTGTGATTGAAGTGGAATATTGTGGCCCGTACTACAATATCCGTCGTCATGAAAATTGCTCTGGGACAGCTCAATCCGATCGTTGGAGATCTTGTTGGCAACGCACAGCAGATCTCCGAAGCGATACGTGTGGCTCATCACCAAGATGCTGATTTATTGGTTACCAGTGAATTGGTCTTGATTGGTTATCCACCGCGTGATCTGTTGCTTCGCTCTGGTGTGGTGGATCGGTGTCAGGAGATGCTGGAAACACTGGCTCAGGAAGCGGGCGAAATGCCAGTATTGGTTGGTCATCCTGCGGCGGCAATTTCAGGGATGCGCCCCTTGGTGAACCGAGTTTCACTACTTCATGAAGGTCTTGTAGAGCCAGTTGCAGACAAACGTTTGTTGCCGGGATACGACGTCTTTGATGAAGACAGGTATTTTGAACCGGGGGATCAGCCGGGGCTGCTGAACATCTGCGGCACTTCTATTGGCGTTTTAATCTGCGAGGATCTCTGGCGGGCCAGTGATGTGACTGCTTCACCACGTTATCAATGTAATCCAACGGATGAAGTTATTAATGCTGGGGCGGAGATGCTGATCGCGCTGAATGCAAGTCCATTCTTTATGGGAAAAGGTGCCCAGCATTTGGCCCATCTCCAGGCAGTAGCGCAATCGCACCAAACTCGGATTGTGGCCGTCAATCAAGTAGGGGCCAATGACGATTTGATTTTCGATGGGCGCTCTGCGGTTATTGATGCAGATGGCTCGGTGCGTCATGCCATGGGCGGTTGGCGAGCTGCGGTCGAGACGGTCTCACTAGAAGAGCCTATTAAACCGACAGCGGCAAAGGCGTTATTGCGAGCATATGAGCCAATGCGAGAGCTCTATCACGGCCTGGTTCTTGGCATTCATGACTATTGGGTGAAGACGGGAAACCAGGACGCATTGATCGGGCTCTCTGGTGGTATTGACTCGGCATTGACCGCAACATTGGCGGTGGCAGCACTTGGGGCCAGCCATGTGCAGGGGGTCATGATGCCATCACAATATTCCTCACCAGGTTCGCTCACTGATTCATTGTCCTTAGCGACAAACCTCGGTATGCCATCACCATTAGAGCTTCCAATAGAGAAACCGCATCGTGCACTCCAGGGCGAATTGAATGCAGTGGTTGGAAAAATAGGATCGCTCACAGATGAGAACTTGCAAGCTCGCATACGTGGTGTTCTTCTGATGGCGCTGGCCAATGATCGCAATGCACTCGTGTTGGCGACTGGAAACAAGTCAGAATTTGCCGTGGGATACAGCACGATTTATGGCGATATGTGTGGCGCTGTCGCTGTTTTGGGTGATGTACTCAAAACGTTGGTGTACGAACTTGCACGCTGGATCAATACACACCATGAGGAGCTTGGATTCTCGTGTCCACCGATACCCGAGGCGAGCATCACCAAGCTACCATCAGCGGAATTAAGACTTGACCAGACCGATCAAGATTCACTTCCTCCATACGAAGTGCTTGATGAGATCATTACAGGCCACATCGATCTTGAGTTGACGGTCGATGAAATCGCTCGCAATGGTCATATCGAACCATCTCTGGTTGAGCAATACACACAGGCGATCGATAGAGCCCAATACAAACGGGATCAGGCGGCCATCATCCTCAAAGTGACCGGCCGAGCCTTTGGTCGGGGCCGCCCAATGCCAGTGGTCATGAAATCAACCTTTGAGACAAGGCCGTCAGCCGAATCACACTAACGCTTTGCAGATTACAATCCCCTTATGACCATTGTGCAGCTCTCAACACTCTTGATCAATCAAATTGCTGCGGGCGAGGTCATTGAACGCCCTGCGAGCTGTGTCAAAGAGCTCGTTGAAAATGCTTTAGATGCTGGGGCCACGCGTATCGAGATTGCGTTGGAGCAGGGGGGGCGAAGGCTCATCCAGATTAGCGATGATGGTAATGGCATCAAGGCAGATGAATTACCATTGGCACTGACGGCACATGCCACCAGTAAGCTCTCATCAATCGAGGATCTCAACGCTATTGGCACACTGGGATTTCGCGGTGAAGCACTGGCATCGATTGCGGCAATTAGTCAGATGACCGTACAGTCGCGTGCTCGTGGTGCTGCGGAGGCAAGCAAAGTAACCGTTGAAGCAGGCAAGATTGAGAAAGTCATGCCTGCCGCAGCGCCGCAAGGAACGCAGGTGACTGTGCGTAATTTATTTTTTAATACGCCAGCGCGTGGTGCCTTTCTTAAGACCGATCAAACAGAAGCTCGCCGCTGTGTTCAGGCAGTGCGAGATGCAGCAGCGACACGGGCTGATGTAGCGTTCTCTGTATCAGTTGACGATCGTGCCGTTCTCAGTTTGTCTGGCGATGTCAAACCAGCTGATCGTGCTTGTGAAATCTTAGGGCGTGAGACCCGCGATGAGCTGCTTGAAGTTGATGAACGTATTGGTGACGTACGAGTTTGGGGACTCATTGGACGTCCTGGTTTAGCGAGAGCGACCACACAGCATCAACATCTTTATCTCAATGGGCGCCCAATTGTTGATCGTGCTGTCACGCACGCTGTACGCGAAGCCTATCGTGGGCTTATTGAACCAAATCGTCATCCAATGCTTCTGATTGAGTTGCAAGTTGATCCAGCCCAAGTTGATGTCAACGTGCATCCCACCAAGTCACAAGTGCGTTTTCGTGATGGTGGTGCGGTCCATCGAGCAGTTCGTAAGGCACTGAGTCATTGTCTTGCCGCTGCTGATCTGACGCCGCAGCTCGACCTCAAGCGAGCAGCAGGGCGAGCACCTCAGTGGTCGTCAGGTTCAGGGGGCGCCAGCATAGGTCGCCCACCCGTTATTGATGATCGTGCAGCTGCTGGTAGTTTTGATGCGCAGCAAGTGGCTTCCCATCTTGATGCAGCCCATATCTTGGCACCAGCCTCGCATGGCACGACAGATCAAAAACAATCAGCGTCGGTAGATGCACTGCCTGGAGGGGTGCGGGCGGTCAAAGTGCTTCAGCTACACCGTACCTATCTTGTCGTTGAAGACGAAGCCGGTATGGTTGTTGTTGATCAGCATGCATTGCATGAGCGGGTCATGTTCCAACAACTTATGGAACGAATTAATGAGGGCCCCTTGCAGTCGCAGCGGCTGCTTGTGCCTGCAGTTGTTGAAATCAAGGGAGATGCAGCTGCGCGGGTTGCATCATTGGAACAATTATTCAACCGCATCGGTATCGAAGCAGATGTCATGGGGCCTGAAACTGTGGCCGTTCATGCCTTCCCTACGCTACTCTTTGAGCGGCGTGTTGATCCAGTTGCATTCATGACCGAATTGCTTGATCGCAGCGGCGAGGACGATGCCGCTCAATCGAGTGAAGCGGCGCTGCATGAAGTGGTGGACATGATGGCATGCAAAGCAGCGATAAAAGCTGGCGATGAGCTCAGTGAGAAAGAAATGCTCGGTCTTATTGCTTCGCTGGAAGAAACAGAACGCTCAACAAGGTGTCCTCATGGGCGTCCGACACTGTTGCGTCTGAGTTTAGACGAGCTAGAGAAGCAGTTCGGCCGAACTTCTACGTCGCATCAATAAGCAAAATGTAGGCCTTAGCCACCACTGACAGGTGGAATGATGGCGACGGTGTCACCATCATGTAGCTCGAGCTGTGGATTGGCATACGTCTCGTTCACCGCAAAAGCGAGGTGGCTTTTCTTTTCGTTGAATAATGGGTGTATGTCAATCAGGGCATTGATCGCATCGTTGACAGTGCATCCTTGAGGTAAGGACAAAGACAGTTTGTCCTGGCCGGTTTCCTCGGCCAGTTGTGCAAAGAGAAGCACGCGTATTGAAAGCATGGTTGTTGTCATTGTCTTGATGGCCAGGGTACGAAGGGTACTTCACTTCCATTGGGTAATGGCTCGCTTTGCATTGGGAGTGCCACGACGCCGTTGGTTTTTGATGTGTGACTCAGATCGCCCGAACCTGCCCATTGAGGCACATGGGCCGTATCGCCTGTGACTTGGGCAGGGCGAAAGGCTTGTCGTTTGGCATTTGGTTGAACTGGAGCGTTGAGTCGAACCTTGCGCCAGGGTAACTGCGTGTCGAGACCCAGCATGCCACGAATCAGTGGCCATATAAATAGTGTGCTGCACACCAATGCTGAAACAGGATTTCCTGGAAGGCCAATCACAAGAGCTTGGTTACATTGGCCAATCAGCACCGGCCGTCCGGGTTGCATGGCGCAGCCTTTGATCACTGTGGTCATGCCAAGTTTTTCAAGCGCACCTGGTACATGGTCACGATCGCCGGCACTAATGCCCCCAACCGTAACGACCATGTCGGAATTTGAGGTGGCCTCAGCAAGTCCGGCGTGGATGACATCGAAATCATCTAGATAATGTTCATGCGCAAGTACCTGGGCACCCATTTGATGCAACAATGCAGATGTTTGGGGGCCGTTGCTATTGCGTATCTGATGAGCTGCGGGGTTTGTGCCAGTTGCAACAAGTTCATCGCCTGTGGTGATGACCGTTGCTCTGGGATGCGACATGACTTCGAGCTTATCTGATCCGACTGTTGCAGCCAGACCAATGTGGTGAGCATTCACAGTCGAATATGGTGTGATGATTGTGTCGCCGGTACGAGCATCGGCGCCTTGTTTGTGCACACCTTGTCCGGCTTCAATCGAGCTGACAGAAAAGGTTACTGGTTTGCCCTGGCGATCACCGCGATCACTACGTTCGTGTGGGATCACAGCATCGAGGCCAGCAGGAAGTGGGGCACCAGTAGCAATAGCGACGCAGCAATTAGATTCAACAGTGGGACTCTGTTGTGAGCCAGCGGCAATCGTAGCGGCGACTGGCCAGGTTCGATCATTTGAAAACGCTGCGGCTTGGACAGCATATCCATCCAAAGCAGAGCGGTTAAATGGGGGTAAATCTCGATCGGCTTTAACTGGTGTTGCGAGCACGCGACCAAGGCAATCGCTCAGTGGAACGAGCTCGGTTCGACTCAGTCTTTTTACGCCGACTTGAGCGCGCTCAATCGCTTCGTTGTAGTTAGGTAGTGCGGCAGTTGGAGGCGCCGTTGGCATATGGTCATCCTATCGCATCAGAATGTTGGTGACATGGGCTCGTGTTTAAGTTGAAGAGGGCCCGCTACGGCGTAGTCACAGTCGCAGATGACCAATTTGGGTTGTAAAGTCGGTCATCGTTTGAGAGAAAACCATCATTTGGATAATCCAGTAGCGACTGAATTGATGTTGGGGCATCTTCCCAACGCTCGCCACGAAATGGCACATTCAAGGCGGAGGTGTGTCCATCTAAGTGGGCAATATTGGTGGCGCCTTTGTGGCGAAATGCCTGTCCACCGGTGTATATCAAATCTAGTCCTACCACATGTTGGCCTGGGCCAAGATGTGGTTGTGCAGGACGATTGCCTGTCGGTGCTCTCATGTAGTTGTTGAGTGGTGCTTCTGGTCCACCGCGTCCAGCATCTCCGAATAATGCACAGTTTGCTGTTCGTTGGCATTGGCTTGGCCGTATACCGCGGTATGTGTAGTCGAAGTTTGGTGGCGCGAAGGCCATCTCTCCGCCAATGAAGGTGGTGTTGTAGTTGTAACCAGTCATCTGATCTGACTGCAAGGCATGATCTTCACAGGCGGGGCACTGATACAGTTTCTGTGGCTGATCAGCATAATTCCATAATGAACCTGCTCGGACACGTTTGGGGGTCTGATTCAGGCCTGTCGTTTTTGTCACCCAATCCCAACTTGTTTGTTCGAGCTCACCGACTGCAGGGACGCGCCATGCAATAGCGGTTGGCCAATCGCTATGGTCGTTCGCATACCGCAGTGCTGCCTGAGCTAGTTGTGCCAGGTTTGCCTGGCACTGAACGCTTTTAGCCTTCGACTTTACGCTGGTTAGGGTGACAATGACCAAGCTGAGAAGCACTGTGATGATGGCAATGACCACCAACATTTCTATCAACGTCCAACCATGATGCCTTCTGAGAGTTTCTGGCACGCTAAGGCCCCCAGTTGATGAGCATGATGCTGAAGTCAGCGAGATCAATGTTCCCGTCGAGGTTGAAGTCGGCAGGTATGCCACCAGGAATTGATGGGCCCCAGCCAATCAAGAGTTCAGAGAAGTCAATGAGATCGACTTGACCATCATCATTGACATCGCCGGGTCGACGTGGGTGAACATCGGCCACGGCATCAACTTCAGGAACAGTGACAGCCTCGAGGGGTACTGAGATCCGAATATAAGAGATTGCTTGAAGTTCTACCCATGCCAGATCAATACCAGCGCCACCACCGCTGCCTCGATATAAGGTGCAGGCCTCTTCGGCGCTCAGATTGAGAAAGTTGTTGAATGTGAGGCGTGGGTCAACTGGCCGTGTCATGACACTCGGGCTGAAACCAGGTTCCTCGCTATAGGCCGGTACATCGGTGTAGCCCATCGTGGGAAAAAGCCCATCAGCTTGGATGCCATCAACGGCGTGCCAGAGAACGCCATCAGTACTGACTTCAATGAGGCCACCTTCAGGCCCAATCATTCCGGTGACCGTCCCCTCGGCGGTGCTGGAATCAACAAAGCCAGAATTTCCAAAAACGAGCAGGTCAATGCCATAGGGATTATTCGGGTCGTCTGTGACTGGCGTATCGAATTTCAGAACCAGCGAGCCACCAGCGCCAATCGAGACAATCTCATTGGTCATAAATGCGGGAAAGAAGGGGGTCACCGCGCCGGGGAGAAAACGTTCGCCAGTAAATCGCTCAGGTGCGCCCAAGGTTGTTTCGGGCGTGGTGTAACCAAGCGTGGCCCCGATGCCCTGGTCATATACAACAACTGAATCGGCAAAGGGATCATCGGTGTGGGCGACCACCGTTGTCATACTCAATGTGATGGTTAGCAGCGTTAATCTTAAAAACACAGACTCGTTCCTTGCGGTCGGTGCCAGAAGATCCGCTGCATCTGAGCGATGCTTAGACCAGGTGACCGCGCCTGGCCGTGTTAACGGACTGCCAGGCGAACCAAGGTCATGAGAAGAAACACAGCAAGCTGCGCTCATGCCCAATGATCGCGCGGGCAGCGCCAAAAATCAGCGGCAGGTCTTCCGGCTCCGGGAGGCTCCCACTTAATGTGCCCAGCCTTCCCAGTCAGAGCGCCAGCCAACAAATGTTGGGGGCGTTGACCAGTGGCAAAGGGCGCGTGGGCTGCAAATGCAGGCAGGTCCCGTTACGGCGGCGCGTCCGCGGCGGCTTTTCACCGCCTTCCCTCGTGATCAGGCCCTGTGTAAGTGCAGACATGGCCCAATACCTCTGATAGGGGTCAGTATAGCTCAATCGAGATCGCTCCTCCCAAGCCCTTGCTGCTTCTTTGGCGTTCTGGAGTTTGGTTACTTTCGGTGGCGCCTTGGCTGGGTTTTTCTGCGACTTCGCCTCATGATCAGGCCTTAGATAGAGCTTCAAGGCCTGATACCGATGATATTGCGCCGTATTGCCCAATCGATCATGGTTCCATCGCTATCATATGGGTTCGTTGACACCCTCTGGAGGGTGGATTACCTTCCATTGCTGCTCAGCATTTTCATGTGAAAATGGTGAGTGAATCTATTGCCATGACACTGCTTGTCCATCCCAACTTCTTTCGTTGAGGCAAGCACCAGACTGTCCGGAGTTTTCGAGATGCCAAGATGTGCATGGACCATGTTGATGACCCTTGTAATAGCGATGACGATGAGCAGCGGTGCGCTGGCCCAAGCAGGCCCAGAAGAAGCTGCTCGGGTCTATCTAGATGATTTCGTCCACTATGGTCTGACGGCGAATGTTCAACTGGCAGCGGCCAATGGCAACGCACTCATGAATCTGCCACTGTCGGATGCAGACTTAGCAAAATTAGTTGACGATGGTCCGGTACCTTTAGACCGCTTCGAGAGAGCTATTGCTCGAACACAAAACGTGCCAGAGCTTTCTGATCTGTCATCGCGTCTTGCGCTGCGTATTGAGAAGGGTCGCCGTGATCTTGCCCGTGATCCTGACCGCGTAGCCCAGGCAATTGCAATGCTCAGTGGAACACGCCGTGATCAACTTCTAGGCCGTCAACGGCTCATGGCGGCAGGCGAATATGCCATGCCTGCTTTGGTTGAACAAATACGCCAGAGCAATAATGAGCAGCAAAAGCTCATGGTTCTAGAAGTCATGCGAGAGATTGGTCGTCCTGGCGTTTACCCGTTGGCAGTTGCTCTGCCACATTTAGCACCAGCCGATCAACGCCGTGTTGTTGATGTGCTCGGTGACATTGGTTATTTCCATGCCACGCCAGTGCTACTGGCGATGAGTCTCGATGATCGAATGACCCCACCAGTTCGTGACTCAGCAGTCCTCGCTTATCGAGATGCCGGCGGCCTTCCTATGGATCTTTCAAGTCTCTATGCATTGACAGCTCGACGCCACTTAGAAGGTGATAGCGTCTTGGTTGCCTATCCAAATGAAGCGACGAACAATGTTTGGGGATGGGAGTCCTTCGGTGGGTTGAGGCCAACGCCAGTGCCAACGCCAATATTCAAGCAAGTGCGCGCTATGGATCTCTCAAGCCGTTCTTTGGCGGTTGATGACACCAATGAGAATGCATTAGCGCTTTTCGTTGCCGCGAACCTCATTCGACAAAATCAAATGCCTGCAGGTGGCGTTGATCCCATCTTCGGGCAGTTGCAGTACAGCCCAGCTTTTTATGCACGTGTCTTTGGCCCTGCCACTGGGCAGCGGGTTTTGGCGCTCGGTATTGATCTTGATGACACGCAGCTCGTTCGTGATGCCTTGTCTGGTCTTTCCAAGACCAGTGGTGGCGGCAACCTCTTTCAAGGTGGACAGAGACAACCGCTTCTTGAGTTGGCGGATTACCCGGATCGCCGTGTGCAATATGAATCAGCGCTCCTGCTTGCAAGGGCAAACCCAGAACAGAACTTCCCAGGCGACTTCCGTGTGGTACCAACGCTCGCGTCTTCTATACGCATTAGCGGCAAAAACTATGCCATGCTTGTGGCGCCAGAAGAAGAAGACCGTCGCGCCCTGGCCAGTCAGCTAGAAGCACTTGGTTTTGATGTGTTGGCGAGCGCCTCACGAGCCGATGAGCTTGAGATACCAATCAGCCAGGCACCAGCAGTTGATTTGTTTGTCATGCGTGCTGCGACAGCCGGGGTTGCTGAGCGGAGTATTTCGAGTGTTCGCAATTATGGCAAAATTGCCTCAGCGCCAGTGCTTTGCCTGGTCCCGCTATCAGAAATTCCTACGCTGACAAATAAGTATGTAGATGATCGGCGTATTGAAGTGGCCCCAGGCGGTCTGTCTGAAGGCGAAATGGCAATGGCCATTGATGTACTACTTGAGCGTGCCTCAGGTGGTCGGATCTCTGAGTTAGAGGCTGAAGCTTATGCCATTGAGTCACTTCAAGTGATGCGCGAGCTCGCAGCTTCTGAGCGTTCCATTTATAACGTTGGAGATGCTGATTCCACATTGATCGAAGTGCTGAACAACACCACTGACTTCATGCAGCTTATGGTTGCTGATGTGCTGTTACTACGTAACACGCCTCAGGCTCAACAGGCCGTCATTGATGCGGCCCTCCGTGCGAATGGAGATCAACAAATGGACTTGCTTGATCGTGCTGCTGAATCGGTCAAGTTGCATGGAAACCAAGCCCGACAGCAACAAGTTGTGGCTTTAGTGATGCTGAATCAGAGTGCCACTGGTGATACGGCAGATGCTGTTGCGACGCTCATTGGCGCTTTGGATCTTTCATCGCGCGATCTGATCATGGTCGTACCGACACCAAAATAAGCAGTGCCACCCTAGCTCAGTTGGTAGAGCGGAGCTTTCGTAAAGCTCAGGTCACCGGTTCAAGTCCGGTGGGTGGCTTCAAGCGCAAGACGCACACAACCCAGAGAGGGTGAGATCGTGGTGTTCGAGTTTGAACCCTTCTGGGAGGAGTTTGTTTAATCCGCCCGGGCACCCATGAATATCGAAAAAGCTGTCACAAGTCGTGCAGTGAAAGTGGTGGTGGTGCTTGGCAGCCACAGTGGCCAGTTCGTATCGATCGTTGCCTCCAGGTACTGCAACACGCACGATTTCACCTGCAGCCTCAAAGCGGCGAACCGCTCGGTAGACCGTTCGCAACCCGATGGATTCGATTTCCTGTTTTGCAAGTTGATGCAATTCATTAATCGATAGGGGCCGCTCGGCGGTCTCGATTGCGGCTCGGATGGTCTGAAGTTGTTTGGTTTGGCGCTCAGCGGTCATGGCATATAGACATCGATATCTCGGTGGGTGACCTCATTCAAGGCTTGGATCTTAACCATAATTATGCGCTAAATACTATTGACAATCAATTGTCAGTAGGTGATATTCCATAACTTTGCTGCCTGAAGGGCATTTTTTGTGATCTACGAGCGAAAGAGACTTCTCCAATGATGTTGACAAGTCATCAAAATCGGACACATCGCGGGTTCACCGTTATTGAGCTGGTTGTCGTGATGGGGATTATTTCGATATTGGCTGCGATTCTCATACCTTCGATTGCGGGGCTCAGGCATCGAGCGTTTGTTGCCACAGATGTATTGAATCTTCGTTCGCTTCAGATAGCCCACTATCAGTATGCAGTAGACGAAGATGGGAAATTTGCTGATGCAGGGCTTGCTCATGGAGGCCTTGCAAACGAAGAAATAGCTTGGCTGAATCTCGTTGGCGAGTATGTAGATCTCGATGGTGTTATTCGATCGCCACTGGATACAAGTCCACACTGGGAAACACCAGTTGAGGGTACGACGAATCGATTCCGTCGGACCAGTTACGGTTGGAATAACTATCTTTCCCGTACGCATTCACCTGACGCAGCAATCGATCCAAGGCAGGCTGTGGATCGGATGAGTAAATTAAAGAATCCGGCAAAGACAGTGCATTTTTTGCATATGGCAGCCACAGGATCTTTTGCTGGAGCTGATCATGTTCATGTCGAGAATTGGTGGATTGGCGACTCTCATCCAGACGCCCCACCAGTTTTGGCATCCAATCAAGTTCAGACCAACGCTGTTTCCGGCAAGCCACATTCATCTCAGGCGAAGTCAAACTATGGATTTGTAGATGGTCATGTCGAAACCCGGCATTTCTTTGATGTTTATGTTGATCCCAATCGTAATTCCTTTAACCCTGAAAATGCTCCTTTGTTTTAAAAACTTTAAGTACGAAAGACGAATTTGTTAATGTCATTCCCATTTAATAAAAAAGTCAGTCAATTCAAAACCGTTGGAACGCTTGTTTTATTCGCAACCGTGACCCCTCTTTTGGCATTTGTCCAAGACGCCGCAGCTCAACATGCTGGAGATATCTTCATTAATGTTCAAGCAGACAAGATCCATACTGGATTGGTCGAGGATGATGAAGTAGTCGAATCAAATGAACGTGTCTTTGAGTCGGAGTTGGGTGAATCTGGTGTGCCGGGTTTCTCCGATGAGCCTGGTTGGGAGGCATTCCCAGGCACCTTTGAGCCTGGGTCTAGCTTAGGCTGGAACGCCTTAGCGGGCGTTGGTCGATGGAACGGTTCTGGTTTTGACACTGGAATTGACGAGACCATTGAGGTGGCTTTTGCAAGTCTTTCCTTTACGATCGGTAACGCACCTATCAATGGCTTTGAACTTGTAGTTGCGGCAGATGGTAGTTTTCATCGTCACATCAGTTTCTATCTCGATAGCCCCACCAATGATCCCGCAGTAGGTATTTATCTTGTGGAGTTGGAGCTACATGCTCTTGGAGATTATGAGACTTCTGATTCTTTCTGGATTGTGTTTAACAATTTGGCGAGTGAAGAAGATCACGAGGCCGCGGTGGAGTGGGTCGAAGAGAATATGGCCAATGAACTTCGCTGCACTGGAGATCTGACTGGTGACAATGTGGTCGACCTTGCAGATTTCTCTGAGTTTCTGATTCAGTTTGGCAACGTTGGTAATGGCTTGTCAGCAGACTTGGATGAGGATCAAGACGTTGACGTCAATGATTTCTCTGAGTTCTTAGTAAACTTCGGCAATACTTGCGAGGAACGCAGCACTGTCGTTGAGACAGCTCCTACGAAGGCTTCGCCAAAGAAAAACAGTCGCGGCGGCATACTCGGATCGGTCAAGTAAAGTTCGTTTTCTTGAAATTATAAAAGGGCGCCGTTTTTAGAACGGCGCCCTTTTCTATTAAGGAATTTACGATCTTAGGAAGGCAATCGTCAAGCCAGAGCCCAATTCGTGATTGATGTGTGCCTCGAGATGACAGTTGATTGTTAGGATTTGATTATCGGTGGACTGGTGATAAGAAGTCGCTCAGCTTCTTCGATGGCCACAAAAGTCCAGCGGGGATATTCATGAAATAAAAGAGCCCCGGTCCGACGACGCTCCAAGTGAGAGAGAGCGCCGCAGACCAGGGAGAGAGAGAGTGCTGCTTTGGTCCTCAGAAGTAGGACAGGGGCTAGATTACAGTCATTAATGATGATGTCGGCAGATATCGCCATGAATTTATGGGGATGTGAAAGCGCTGGTTCGAGGCGTTTTTACCTTGATCTCAACGGGGCAGACGCCGAGAACGCCAAGGATGAGGTTCTTCCAGAAACTGTCCAAGCCTGACAACAATAAGCCAGTCATGAGCGTGGAAAATCACTTCTCACAGGCACAACGGGTTGGATGCTGGCGTCGTTTGTCAGCGTGTAGAGATCAAGGTCGCCGTACTCTTCTTCCAACTCAGTTGATCCGCCGGTGGTCATCGCAATGGCCACCGCCAAGAGGGTCAATAGTGCAACGGCGGCAATGCGGGCAACCGTCGCTTGAAATGGTTTCGTCGCTGGGCGCAAGTTGTCGGCGAGCAAACCAAGCGGCGCGATCGCAATGATGATCCATGACCACCGAGAGAAGGAGTCATAGTCATAGCCATATCCCACAAGTGTCATCATGGCGATGATGGCAACCATCAGAGATATGCCAGCATAACCCAGCATATAGCGGCGTTTGATCAGTCCAAAAACAGTAAACCCACCAAGCATCGCTGCAATGGCGCCCATGATCAGAGCGGCCATTGCAAACCCACTCACAATCAGTAAGAAAGAAAGCCCAGTGGCTGGAAACCAAAGCGCGAAGGGCACTGAAAAACCCGTATGCCTAGCAGGCTTGGTAAGTACCAAGCTAGTGACAACGATGAAGGCAAAGAGCACAATCCGCCATGGAAGAGTGTTGGCATCCGGTATATTCAAGAGCAGCGATGGAGTAATGGCGACGCCAATGGCCAGCAAGGCAAAGAGGCCAAGTGAGTTTGGTTTGATGACACACGGCAACAGTACCGCGACCTGAATCGCCATTGCCAAGGCGACATACTTCCATGCCTCCACCGGTGATTGTGGGAAGCCCGAAATGAAATACATGCTCAAGACAAACCCAACCAAGAGACTCAGAGCACTGATCCAGGAACGTCCCTGTCGCGTCAGTGGCATGAGCCAAACGGTTGCCGTCAGAAGAGTGCCGATCAAAGCAGGCAGTGCGACGACCACTAGGACTTCTTGGGGATTCAAGGGCGCTTCTCTTTGCGGGCAGTGTGTACGTTAAGGCTGCACATTGGCTTCCATGGCCACAGTCACATCGACTTCGTTGCCCAAAGCGCCTTTTTCTACGCCGTAGTTCATGCCGAACTCGCTACGGTTGATTTTGAAATTTGCTTCGAATCCGACCTTCTTACCCTTGCTGGTCTCATTGGAACCAAGCCACTGCACCATCGCCGTAATCGGCTTGGTGACACCATGCATCGTCAGGTCACCCTTAACTTCATAGGTATCATCGTCAACTTTCTTGGCCGATTGACTCTTGAACGTCATATTGGGAAATTCTTTGGCATTAAAAAAGTCTGGGCTTTTGAGATGCCGGTCGAGTTGATCAACGCCACTATCAACACTTTCGACATCTATTGAGATATCGAAATCTAGATCATCGGTGCTGCCTGGAGTCCATGAGACCGTACCGTCAACATCATTGAAGCGTCCCCAAAAGCGACCCGCACCGAGGTGCTGTACACGGAAGTGTGCATTTGAATGGGTGGTATCGATTGCCATGCTCTCGCGAGCCGTCGTAGATTCCTGAGCAGCAGGGGCTTGGCGTTGATTGATGATTCCAAGACTGACGAAAGATATAGTGACGATGGCGACGATGGGCAACGGCCTCATGTGTATTACTCCAGTTCTAGATCGTTGGTTAGAAGTACTGTGCCTTAGCCTCTCTGTCTGGGAGAGGTTCTGTGTTGGCGATAGCTTTCACGATGGATTGAGTCAGTTGGATGCCATGAGCACGGATTTGTTCCAATAAACAGAAGATCGTTTTACATGCTGGCCGCAGATGTGATCTTAGAGGGCTTGGGCGATGAAGTGGAATCCAGGCTGTCCAAAGTAGGGGCTTAGGGGTGGTATTGGCCAAGAAGGAGAATGGCCTGAGATCCCCAATGAGTCGATCTGAAAGTCCATTTAGGGGCTTTAGTTGGCCATTGCAAGGTGTTTTGAACACTTCCCCCTGGAGTCGACGTATACGCCTGGTCAACTGTTTACTTGTCATTGTGGCAAGTGAAGCCTGCCTCAAGGAAGTGGCAGTATCAAGGGACGAGAGTCTGTATAGGAATCCTTGCCAAGTGCAAGTTGAAAGGAATACCACTGATGGAACGGATCACGGACGTGATAAGCGGTGGGGGACGATGGATGGAAGACAAAGACAACAATTCTATTGGAAAGGCACAGCGTTCTTGTCGTTTTAGGCCATTGGCCTCGATGCTCGTTGGCGGCGGCCTGATGTTGGCCACCGCGCCAATAGCGGTAGCCAATCCGATGTGCGCTAGTGATATTGATGGAAGTGGCCGGGTTGAACTTGGAGATTTCTCAAAGCTACTTGTTGCCTTTGGGTCAGATGATCCAGAAGCTGATATCAATCAAGACGGTATTGTGGATCTTGACGATTTCTCACAGATGCTAGTGAGCTGGGGCCCGTGCTCTAAGGTCGTTGGTTATTACATTGAGTGGGGCATTTACGGCCGTGACTATCAACCAATGGATATTCCTGGTGACAAGCTCACGCATATCAATTATGCCTTTGCTGACATTGGTGATGATCTGACCATCAAAGTTGGTGATTCATACGCGGCTCTGGAAAAACTCTATCCCGGTGATACCTGGGACCAGCCGCTTGCAGGCACCTACAACCAAATAAACAACGTGCTTAAGGCCGAGCACCCACATCTGAAGACTTTTATCTCGGTTGGTGGTTGGACTTGGTCAGGGAAGTTCTCTGATGTGGCTCTGACAGAGGCATCGCGCAGTAACTTTGCAGCCTCATGTGTTGACTTTATTCGTGCCTATGGTTTTGATGGTGTCGACATTGATTGGGAATATCCCGTTTGCTGCGGTTTGTCCAACAACACTTACCGACCTGAAGATGCAGATAACTATGTGCTCTTGCTTGAAGAACTACGCGCCCAGTTGGATGTAGCCGCAGCACAAGATGGTACGCAATATCTATTGACGATCGCATCACCTGCAGGATATGACAAGCTTGCCTATCTTGATCTGGCGGCGATTGTAGCGCCCCTGGACTGGGTCAATGTCATGACCTATGACCTCCACGGCGCCTGGGATTTGAGCAATACCAATCACCATTCGGCTCTGTACCCCAACCCCAATGATGATGACGCTAATGAACTGATTCGTGAGCGCTACAACGTTGATTGGGCATTGCAAGAATTTCTTGCCAAGGGTGTCCCTGCGGAGAAAATCGTCATGGGTGTGCCGATGTATGGCCGTGCCTGGGGCGGTGTGCAACCTGAAGGTGGTAACGGTGGTGGCAATGGCGGCGACAACGGTGGTGGTACTGGCACACTGACCGCGAGCATTGAGCCAGCAGGACTTTGGGAGACGAGTTTTAACGCCAACCTGGTCTTGCGCAATGATTCTGCATCACCCGTCAATGGTTGGACCATTTCATTTGGTTATGAGCCCGTCATTACGTCGCTCTGGAATGGTGATATGACATTCATAGACAATCTGTACACGGTGACCGATTTGGGTTGGAACGCAAGCATTGCACCAGGTGCTGAAATTACCATCGGCTTCCAAGGCGACGGTGCCTTTACAGATCAGTTCACCTCATGTGAGCTCAATGGTGGTGCCTGTGATGGCAGTACTGACACCGAAGAGTCGGAGGGCAATGATGAGCAAGAAGGCAGCGATGAAGAGCCATCGATTCTCTTTGTGGCTGCTTCAAGTGTGCCTGCAGGTACCTGGGATGATGGCACAAGTGGCGCGACTGGTGTAACTGATTTTACTGAAATCGAATCTTTCATTGCCAGTGGTCAGTACACGCGCTACTGGGATGACTATGCAAAAGTGCCATATCTCTATAGCCCGAGCGCCTTTGGTGGTCACTTCATCAGTTACGATGATCTTGAGTCAATTGGTATCAAGATTGATTATGTGAATTCATATGGTCTCGGTGGCATGATGTATTGGGAAGTCACTGCTGATCGAAATCAAACACTGATTGATGCGATTGCTGATGGTCTTGCCAGATAAGGCCAAAGTGATGTGAAATCACATCTCAAGTGAGTTAAACGCATGGGTAGGGTTCCTTGGAATCCTACCCATGTCTCTTTAAGTTAAGGCATTGGCATACCGTTATTTCGACGCCGGATCTTTGGATTGGGGTGACTCGAAGTTCATGAGTTCAGAAACTGTCACACACTGAAGGCCGCGGCGGTCAAGTTCTTTGAGTATGCACTCGACGGCGTCGACGGTTGTCTGGCGATCAACACCAGGTTTGTCACAGCCATCATGAAAGAGCACGATATCGCCTGGCTTCAAGCGTTTGCATACGGTAGCGGATAGCGTCTTTGCATTCTGCCTCCAGGCCTCTCGGCTATGCACTGACCAAAGGACAACCTTCAGGTGATCTGCCGTTGCAATATGCGATAGAGCAGGGTTTTTGAGTCCCACCGGAGGTCGATAGAGCGGGTTGGCTGGGCCGCCCACGCGTGCGATGGCGGCAGCACCGTTGGCAATTTCCTTTCGCATTGGGCCAGCCGTTCTAAAATTGAGTAATCGACTGTGTGAATAGCTGTGGTTGCCCAGTTCATGTCCTTCAGCAACAAGTTGCTGAGCGACTTGAGGGTGCGCATCGATATATCGGCCGATACAAAAGAACGTGGCATGGGCACCATGTTTTTTCAGAAGTTCGGCAATCGCAGGGGTATAGGTCGGATCAGGACCATCATCGAAGGTCAGGGCGACCTTCTTAGAATCTTGAGGGCCTTTGGTCATGCTTCGTAAGAGAAATTGGGAGTTTGGCCTGAACACCCCATCGATGACATAGGCATGAAACACCACAAATGGAATCACGATCGCCCACCAAATAAAGCCAGCAATAATCACCAGGATAATGGTGGCAAGGGCGTAAAGCAGGAGCATGATAGACCAGCGTGACACGTTCTATCCTAACAGGCCCTGGGCAACAGAGTTGTTACAAATTAGGATCGTATCCCCGACTCGATTGGTTTATGCTATCGGGAAAGTTTTTGAGACCCTGACTATGTATGACGTTATTGGTGATGTGCATGGAAGCCACGATGCCCTCAAGCGACTGCTGATGCGCATGGGGTATGTTAAGGGTGCGGCTGGGTATACCCATCGTGAACGTCAGGCCATCTTTGTTGGTGATCTTCTAAACCGTGGTAAGGCAGTTGGAAAAGTCATCAAATTGGTGCGGCGGATGCAAGACAGTGGGGCGGCTCAGGTGGTCATGGGCAACCACGAGTTTAATACCTTGGCCTACCATATACCTCATCCAAATCGCAAAGGCGTTTATCTTCGCCCGAGAAGCAAAAAAAACCAAAAGCAGATTTCAGCGACATTGAACCAGCTTTCCAAGAGCGAGATTAAAAGTACGCTCGATTGGATTCGAGATCTTCCAATGTATATGGACTTACCTGAAATTCGAGTTGTTCATGCTTGTTGGGATCCGTGGGCTATCAAAAGAATTTCGAAAGCACATGCCGAATTCGGCCAATGGACTGACGAATTTATGCATAAGGCCTTAACCCCTGGGAAAAAATTAGCAAGAGCTATCGAATGGACGCTCAAGGGTAAAGAGCAAAGTTTGCCTTTGGGCAAGGGGTTGACGGATCTTGATGGTTTTTATCGTTCACGCCTGCGGGTTCGCTGGTATCTGCCGCCCAATGAAAAAACGTACGCTGAATATGCGTTGGTACGAGATAACGATCTTCCTCAGATCCCACTGCCGGCGGTACTGGACGACAAACCATGTCCTTACGAAGAAAGCGACAAGCCGGTGTTCATCGGTCACTACGGGCTGCATCCAAATCCTGAGCCAGTGCTACTTGCCAAGAATGTTGCTTGTATTGATTATGGGGTGGCTCGCGGAGATGTGCTCTGCGCTTACCGATGGGATGGCGAGAAAGTGCTTGAGCCAGATCATCTCGTTTGGGTCAACGTGTGATCAAGTACGCGCTGCTTTTCTAGCTGGATCAATTTATTTCTTGGTTCGCCCGTGTTTTTCGCTCGGGTCTGCAATGCGGCGAACGTTCGTGGCTGTTGGGCGATGTTGGTGGTTTGAATGCACTTCAAATTCAACGCAATCTCCTTGATGGAAAAGGGTCGTCTGCAGTGCGGTTTCTCCAGCCGATTCTGTCTGATCTAAGAGGATGTCATGTGTTCCATCCTCTGGGGCAATATAACCGTAGGCTTTAGCAGTATTGAACCACTTGACCCGTCCCCTCAATCGGGTTGGGTGTTTGTCGGGTGTTTTCATATGGCCGTGCGTAACTGGCATTAGCTGCCCCCAATTAGATACCCCTCGCCTCCTATTATACAGCATCATAAAAAAGGCTTTACGAGCGAAAATAGCCTTTATGGGTTGTTTAGCAGCCGCAAAACATCTGTATGCCCCTTTACATAACGGCGACTCTGTTGTGACATGGGTGGATGATCAAACGAATTGCTATGTGGTCGGGGCCGCGAAACATCTCTACAGCAATGATGCGCTCATGGCAGGCTCGTGGCGATACACATGTTGTTGATGAGCCGTTCTATGCCTACTACTTGAGTGAAACTGGTTTGGATCATCCTGGTGCGGCTGAAGTCATTGAAGTACATGAATCCAGTTGGCAGAGGGTGGTAGATTCACTGCAAAGTAATCCACCTCCACCCCTTTCAATTTATTACCAAAAGCACATGGCCCATCATCTGCTCGCAGACATTGATCGTGCTTGGATCTGCCAGATGACGAACTGTTTTCTGATAAGGGATCCACGTGAGATGGTTCCAAGTCTAGCGCATCATCTTGAGCATCCACAAATCTCTGATACGGGTTTGCCCCAGCAAATAGAATTGTTTGAGAGTCTTGTTTCACAGGGTTCTAATCCGCCAGTACTTGATGCTCGGGATGTTCTGATGAACCCAGAAGGTATGCTGAACGCACTCTGTAAACATGTTGGTGTACCATTTTCTCTCAAGATGTTGGTCTGGCCTGCGGGAGGTCGCGCTACAGATGGTATTTGGGCGAAACACTGGTACGATCAGGTTGAGCGTTCCACAGGATTTCGTGAGTGGAATCCAGCGCCCCAGCCAATTCCCGATACTGCTCAGGATCTGTACGATGCATGTCTTGAGCCTTATGCACGGCTCTATGCCCATCGTCTTTCACCGGAGGCGCCATCGGCGATCTGACTATGCTCCAAAAATTCAACGAGGCAAACCGTGACATTCTCATTAACATCAATGGTGCACTGCTCGCCCGGGATGAAGCCGGTATTAGTCCATTCGACTCAGCGGTGCAGGGTGGCGATGCTGTATGGGAAGGATTGCGGGTCTATCAGGGTCGCATCTTCAAGCTGACAGAACACTTGGATCGACTCCATGCATCTGCTCAAGCACTTTCTTTCGATGAAATTCCCTCCCATGAAGAGATGACGACGCAGATTAGGCGGACTCTTGCTGCCAACGCAATGACCGATGCTGTACATATCCGATTAACCCTGACGCGGGGGGTCAAGATAACTTCTGGCATGGACCCTCGATTGAATCAGTCAGGCCCGACATTAATTGTTCTCGCTGAACACAAAAATCCGGTTTATGAAAAGACTGGCTTACGTTTAGTTACGAGTTCATTTCGACGTTGCCGAGCAGATATGCTTGACCCACGCATTCACCATGCAAACTTGCTGAATTCAATTTTAGCCAAGATCGAAGCCAACCTTGCGGGCGTTGATGATGCAGTCATGCTTGATGATTGTGGTTTTGTAGCGGAAACCAATGCGACTCATTTGTTTCTTGTGCATGATGATACGGTTCGCACATCACATGTGCGGGCATGTCCCGATGGAATTACGCGTGCAACAGTCCTTGGCATTTGTGAGGCGCATCAGATCAGCAGCGAAGTGCGAGATTTAGAATTGGATGATTTTTATCAAGCTGACGAAGTTTTTTGTACTGGCACGATGGGTGAGCTAGCAGCCGTTGTTGAGATTGATGGGCGGAGTATTGGATCAGGTGCATGCCCTGGGGCAGGTAGTATGGTTGCTAGAATTAGCCATGCCTACAGTGAACTTACGTCTCGTGAGGGATGTTCCGTGGCATAGACATCGAGAAGTCTAAGAAGCGAGTGGACAATTATGAATGCAGATGAACAGACGAACCGTGTCGATCCGCAGCTCATTGCGGTTGCCAGAGGTGATGAGCCAGCAGATTTGTTGCTGACTGGTGGGCGGGTTGTCAATGTCTTTACTCGTACCATTGAAGAAGTACAGATCGCTATTTATGGACAGCGAATAGCAGGCGTAGGCCCTGACTATCGTGTTGCGCGGGAAGTCGTTGATCTTGGAGGCGCTTATGTGTCACCAGGATTGATTGATGCCCATATGCACGTTGAATCAACTCAGATGCGCCCTTCGGATTTCTGCCGAGTCGTCGTACCACGTGGTATGGCTGGTGCTGTTTTTGATCCCCATGAGATTGCAAATGTACTGGGTATTGAGGGCATCAAGTTTCTTATGGAAGATGCTTTAGGCATTCCTATGAATTGTTTCTTTGCAGCATCATCTTGTGTGCCTGCATCGCCATTAGAGTCTTCTGGAACGACTTTGCTCGCCGAAGATCTTGCGCCACTGTTTGATGAATCACAAATCATTGCCCTTGCCGAGATGATGAACTTCCCAGGCGTAGTGAATGCTGATCCGAGCGTTCTTGCAAAGGTCGCACTAGGAATCAGTCATGGGATTGTGGATGGGCATTGTCCTCAATTGCGTGGCATGGGACTTCAGGCGTATCTGAGTGCGGGTATCTCTTCTGATCATGAGTGTACGACTGCGGAGGAGGCCCAAGAGAAGCTGGCCGCTGGCATGCGTATTTATATTCGTGAAGGAAGTGCAGCAAAGAATCTTGAAGCGCTGTTGCCAGTTGTGACTCCAGCAAATGCTTCAAGATTTAGCTTCTGCACAGATGATCGTGATCCGGTGGACCTTCAAGAAGAGGGGCACCTCGATCATGTCGTTCGCAAATCAGTGCGTCTTGGACTTGACCCCGCAACTGCATTGGCGATGGGTTCTTTGCATACGGCAGAACATTATGGCTTGAGGGATTATGGCGCCATTGCCCCAGGTCGATATGCCGATCTCTTTATCTGCGATGATCTCAAGACGCTTCGAGCCACCATGGTGTTGCATCATGGTCGTGTCGTTGCGCAGGACGGTTGTTTGACCGCAGACCTTCCGGCGCCAAGCGATGTTCCAAAACACATGTTAAATACAGTTGTTCTGCCAGAAGATCTTTCCGAAAAATCACTTATGGTAAGTGCGCCCGATGACCTTGGCCTCATCAAAGTGATTCACATGCTGCCTGGCCAAATTGTGACCGGGTCATTGGACATGACACCGGCGGTGGTTAACGGGGAGATTGTTTCTGATATAGAACAGGATGTTGTTAAAGCTGCTGTCATTGAGCGACATCACGGCACAGGAAACATAGGCTTGGCCTTTGTGCATGGATTCGGTATCACCAATGGGGCATTGGCCAGTACTGTTGGGCATGACGCTCATAATCTTGCAGTCGTTGGTACCAACGATGCGGATATGATTTGCGCTGCGAATGCTCTGGCTGCAACACAGGGCGGCCAGTGCGTTGTCCAGAACGGCCAGGTATTAGCTGTGGTGCCGCTGGCACTGGCGGGTCTCATCTCTGTCGAATCGACTGTTGCTTTGGTGGAAAGCAGGCGTTTGTTGGCCCAAGCCTGCGATCAGATTGGTTGCACCTTGCCCGACCCCACGATGGCGCTCAGTTTCATGCCGTTGTCAGTGATCCCGCATCTCAAAGTGAGCGATCAGGGACTCATTGATGTAGATCAGTTTCAGATTGTTGGCATTGCTCGTTGACGTAATTTCAAAGAAGCCTCGTATGGCATCAGAAACTTACGTTGATTGTCAGATATCCACCACATCTGAATTAAGAGTGTGACCGTGACTCCGGTCAGAAAGCCCATGAAGACGTCGCTCATAAAGTGTGCTTCAAGTATGACTCGTGTGGCACCAACTGCAGCAGCGATCAGTACCCAGAGTGGTCCCAAGCGTCGATTCATTAACCAAAAGACTGTACATGCAGTTGCAATGGTGGTGGCATGGCCTGAAGGGCAACTGTTGAAGTGATAGCCGATCTCAAAGAACTGAAATCCGTAGATGCCTTCCTCAAGAAACAAGCCGGGCCTGACACGCCCGATGGTGATCTTAATGAGTGGTACGAGCAAACCAGAGAGAATGATAGATAGAAGTCCAAACCATGCCCATGCAGCGACTGCTTGAAAGCGACCAATTCGAGCCGCAATCAAAATCGCCAGAAAACTTGCAATCCACGGTTCAGTGCGACCAAAGGTGGTCAAAAATTCTGCCGGTAGCACTGTTGCTTTCGATCTGAAATCATAGTTTGCCTGAGCCATTTGTTGATCTGCAAAAAACCAACAAAGAAGACCAGCGACGATGAGCGTCGCCGCAAGGCAGAAGAACCAACGGCGATTGGTGGGGTCGTCTAGATAGGCTGGCTGGAGCCAGCGTGGTAATGAACCAGGCTGTTTATTGGATTCGATCATGGTTTTGATGTTGTACGTTTAGGGATTCTCTACCTCAATCGTAACGACTGCATCAGGAGCCCCCTCGACTGGGCCATCTGTCGCGCCGATTGAGCAAACCACAAAGTGAAGCGGATTCCGAGAACCATGACGCGCTGGTAATGCTCGAACGACGGCATTTTCAAAAGCCGTTTGAATATCAAGTGTAGCGGCCTGTCCTGTAAACCGTTTCGCGGCCTTGTCGGTAGGGCAGAGGTCTAAAAGTTGAATCTCAATAACTTGATTTGTGACTGCATGGGCAGCCACCTGGTCAGCGAGTTGTTGTTGTAGCGTTCCATTTGTCGACTGAGGATCTGTGTTTTTTTGAGGAATCAAGAGCATTGTCAGCCGCATTGTTCCTGATGCGGGATCCCAAACACCAAAGATACGCTGGATCGAATCTGCGACAATTTGGTGGGCTGGAACGCGCCTTTCAAGAGCATCATCTCGAGCAGCGGTGTAAGCATGTTCAAGTTGCCCAGATGGGGCATACCCAATAAATGATGGTTGCTTATTTTTCGGTACGAACGTATCGGTTGATGTTTGAGTCGTCGAGTTTGCGGTGCCGGTCCCGTTTTCCATAGATGAGCATCCGGCAGCGACTGCGATCAGCAACAGCAAGATGCTCAAGGACTCTTGTGTTTCTAAAATTTTCCAAGACATAAATGAGAACCAGTGGACTATTGAAAAGTGATAGCCATGGGAATGGACGAAATTACCAGCATGGGCACTGTATCAGCCTGACGGTGTCATGGCTGGTAGCCCCTTGAAGCCCAGAATTCTCGGATGATCAAAATTTACTCATGAAGGGCCTAGGATTGGGCTGATCGATATGGGACAATTCTGCAAGTCAGGTTCCGCGTCTTCGTGATGCCAAAAGGGTGACAGACAATGGCCTATCTAGAGATTGTCAGATCAGGATCAATGCGTATCCAGCCCAGTAGCCCTGCCGGGTTTAGTGGCCAGGGTGATCACCACAGTCAAATGGAAAAGGCACAACTTGATGGTGGCCCGATCTCGGTTGGCCGACATGTTCACAATTTGATTGTGCTCAATGATCAAGATGTCAGTAGGCATCATTGCATCATTGATCAAGCGGGCAGCACTTTTACCGTTCGTGACTTAGCATCGCATAATGGAACGCGCATAAACGGGCGTCTATTAGAGGAGCCTGTGCATTTACAAGATGGTGATGTTATTGCAATTGGGCAAACGATGATAAAGTTCATCAATCGCTCTTTATGGACAAAGCTTGCCAACAATTCCTAATGTGAGGTAGTGGTCTACTCTCGGGAATGCCCCCTAAATATTGTGTGTCAATGATAGATCACATTACGCTGACAACTTCTGGCCAAGGCCTCTATGAAATCACACAAGAACTGCGAGCGATGGTTGTTACTTCGGGCATTAAAGATGGCCTCATGACGGTCATGATTCAGCACACGTCAGCAAGTCTTACCGTTCAAGAAAATGCTGATCCGACTGCTCGGCGCGATCTTGAGCACTGGTTGGCTCGCCTTGTTCCCGAGAATGATCCCCTCTACAAACACACCTGCGAGGGCCCCGATGACATGCCTGCTCATATTAAGTCAGCGTTGACGGATGTTTCATTATCAATTCCGATTGTCAATGGTGCGCCAGCTTTAGGGACCTGGCAGGGTGTCTTTGTATGGGAACATCGTAAGAGCCCACATCGCCGAAAAATGGTGATTCATCTCTATGGAGATTGACGTAATGGGGTAGTTACTTCAGGATGCACCCATGGTTATTGAATGTGACAATTGTAGTCAGAATTTTGAACCCACAGGGCTCGCGCCAGGTGCTGATCGCACGGCTTGCCCACATTGTGGTGATATCAATAGACTGCCTGTCCAGGAGCAGGCTAGCTCGGGAGCGACAAAGACTGAATCTTTAGGATCTGATGAACGCCAGCTACTGCACCTTCGACGGGCCATGTTTCGAGCCAGACCGTTGGCATTTTCGCTCATGATTGTCCTGCTGGTGATTTCAGTTGCTGCTGGTATTTATGGGATCGCTGCAGATGATGAAGCGTCTTGGATGCGCGATGTGGTTGCGTATCTTGGCGTGCTGGGACTGCTCGCTGGTTTGATTTGGTGGGGGGTCTGGTACATCGGGCATCTTTCTGAGTCGATTCGAGTCACGAGCCACCGAACGATGCATCGCAAGGGGCTTCTCGCTCGGCATACCAATGAGGTACTCCACTCACATGTTCGTAATTTGCGCATCGAGCAGAGCTTCTTCCAGCGGTTGACTGGGGTTGGCCGGATCGTTCTGGATTCATCAGCTGGTGGTAGCGATCCAACAGCTGAAATTAGTGTCTCTGACGTTCCTGGGCCATTCGAAGTCAAGAAGATCATCGATCAGCATCGTGGGTTAAGAGATCCAAACCCATCCTGAGTCCCTCTGCTAGACTGGCAGGTTAATGCTTAATTCCAGGAGACCACTCAGATGAAAATCTATGAGTATCAGGCCCGTCAATTACTAGCTGACGCGGGTGTTCCCGTACCAGATGCCTCAGTTGCGAAGTCAGTTGAAGAGGTAAAAGCACATGCTGCTCGGATCCTAAAGAGTGGGGCCGAACAAGTTGTTGTTAAGGCGCAGGTTCATGCCGGTGGCCGTGGCAAAGCCGGTTTTGTAAAATTAGTAAAGAGTGTTGATGAAGCCGTCGAAGCAGGCACGTTCATGCTCAATAATCGTATGGTCTCAAATCAAACTGGTCCTGAGGGCTTAGCTGTCACGACGCTATTGGTCGCAGAGGCTGTGGATATTGAGCATGAGTACTACGTGGCCATTACCACAGACCGAGGCAACAGCTGCAATGCACTGATTGCCTCGTCAGAGGGTGGCGTTGAAATTGAGACCGTTGCAGAAAGTAATCCGCAGGCCATTCACCATGTGCTGATTGATCCGCTTGGAGGGCTTGAGCCTTATCAGGCCAGAGCGCTGGCATTCGAGCTGGGTATGAAGGGCAAGCAGATTAATCAGGCGGCCAGTATCTTCATGAAGCTGGTCAAACTTTATGAATCGAAAGATGCTTCACTCGTTGAAATCAATCCACTGATCTTGACGCCGGCAACAGCGGATGCGCCTGATGGTCGTCTCCTGGCGATTGATGCCAAGTTTAATTTTGACGACAACGCGCTGTTCCGCCACAAAGACATCGAAAGCTTGCATGACAAGGCCACCGAGAATCCATCTGAACAAAGAGCGAAAGAGGCTGGCCTCAACTTCGTGGCCTTAGATGGCAATATTGGCTGTCTTGTGAACGGTGCTGGTTTAGCCATGAGCACCATGGACATCATCAAACTGGCGGGCGGCGAACCAGCGAATTTCCTTGATGTTGGTGGTGGGGCAGATGAAGAAGCAGTCACAGAGGCATTTCGCATTATCCTTGGCGATGAAAAGGTGCAGGGTGTTCTGGTCAATATCTTTGGCGGCATCATGCAGTGTGATCGGATTGCTCGTTCGATTGTGACGGCAGCAAATGAAGTCGGTTTTTCAGTACCCTTGGTTGTTCGGTTGGAAGGCACCAATGTCGACGAGGCACGAGAGATCCTTCGTGCTGCTCAAGATGAAATACCCACGCTCCAAGGTGCTACTGATCTTGCTGATGCGGCCACAAAGGTGGCAGCAGCCGTGAACAACTGATTGGACAAATGCTTGCTTGTGCTCTTTGATATTGATGGCACCATGCTACTGACGCGCGGGGTTGGGGTATCTGCATTCTTAGAAGCAGCTCAATCGCTATTCAAAGTAGAACTGACATTTGAAGGCGTCGAAGTACATGGTCGTACAGATCCACTGATTTGGCAGGCGCTGGCGAAACGAAACGGCATTGAAGATCATGAGCCCTACGCAGACCAACTAAGAGAAGGCTATCACCGGATCCTCAAGCATCGTGTCGATCAGGGGGGGACGCGATTTGATGCACTTGCTGGAGCTGCAGCGTTGATCAAAGCTGTTGGTGATCATGCGGCAATGACTGCTGGGCTGTTGACAGGCAACTTTCAGGAAACGGGTGAAATAAAACTCCATGCAGCTGGTTTTGATCCTGCAGCATTTGAGGTGTGCGCCTGGGGGGCCGACGCGCAAACGCGCCGTGGCTTGCCACCAGTTGCAATGAAGAGATTCCAGCAAGCGGTTGGGCGGTCAATCGCGGCTCATGAAGTTGTCATTATTGGTGACACCACCCATGATATTGATTGCGCTCGCGCCAATGGCTGCTGGGCGATTGCAGTTGCTACAGGCGGGGATACCAAAGAAACGCTTGCTGCCTGTGAACCAGACCTACTTGTCGATGACCTATCTGATACCGCTGGAATTATGGATTGGATTCTGGCCCATGCTGGCAGGACGCCGGCCTGATACGTGAGGTAAATTCATGTCTGATCACAAGCAAGCCTCCTGGAAGTCCGGGGACATCAAACCTGTCTCAGAAAAACAGCGTATTGAACAGTTAGATGTGTTACGAGGCATCGCTGTTCTTGGCATTTTTGTGATGAATGTGCAGGCATTTGCAATGCCAGCGATTTTGTATATCGACCCGATGGCGATGGGGGAGATCAACAGCGGTGAGTACGTTGCTTGGTATCTGACTCAGGTGTTCGCAAATACCAAATTCATGGCCATCTTTACGGTGCTCTTTGGCGCTGGATTAGCAATGATGGCGGCGAAGGCAAAGGCTGCTCACAGATCGGCCAGCGGCATTCAATATCGGCGTCTTGCATGGCTCCTCGTGATTGGTCTGTTACACGCTTACGTTCTCTTTTATGGCGATGTCTTAGTCTCCTATGCACTGCTGGGTATGCTGGTTTGGCTGCTGGTTGGTTTGCCAATACCTGCGATGTTGGCAATTGCTTGCGCCTGTATGGGAATCTGGTTCTTACAGACGTTTTCTTTCACACACTTCATGGAAAGTGAGATGGCGGAAAAAGGCGTTGACCTGTGGCAAATGAGCCCCGAAGCCATCGAGTGGGAAATGAGCCTACGGTCCGGCAGTTTTGCAGATCAGCTCAATTGGCGGATTCCGACTGCGATAAAGGTGCAAATCTGGTGGACGCTGGTCATGACTGGTCTCAAGACAATTGCAATGATGCTGATTGGGGCTGTTTTGCTGCGATGGTCTTTGCTCAGGGGTCGACATCGGGCCACCGAGTGGGCAATGTTGGCCGGTGGACTTGCTTTGGGTTTACCACTGGTGATTGTGGGTATTGAGCTCTATGAGAGCACCACCAACACACCTCTCGGCGTGGGCCTGATTGAGTGCATGAAGGAGGCGGGAAATCTTGCTCTGGCCGCTGCTTGGATTGGTGGCGTGCTGCTTCTATGTCGAAGTGAAAGCCTTCGTTGGCTGCGGACCATTCTGGCACCTGTCGGACGCATGGCATTGACGGCCTACATTTTTGAGTCAGTCATCGCTGGATGGATCTTTTATGGTCATGGCCTAGGCTGGGTTGGGCAAGTGAGTCGTGTGGAGCAGTTCTATATCGTTGTGGTGGTCTGGATTGGCCTGCTCGTGGGGTGCTCACTCTGGCTGTCTTGGTTCCGCTTCGGGCCGCTGGAGTGGATCTGGCGAATGTTGACATATTGGCGCTTCGAGGTGATTCGGCGCAGGGATTGAAGCATCTCCGGGTAGAGTATGAGTGGATCATTCAGCAAGGAGGCAGATGACCACTTCTTTTACAGCGATATGCAGTGACTTCTACGTCAACCAAAAATTGGCGTTGAAAATGGATCTTCCGCCAAACCGGAACACTGTTTTGGACATGTTTGATCGTGTCCGGCGGCAACTGCCTTTCATGGATCAGTTTCGGCGGTATGACGGTGAGCTCGCGCTGGAATCAGTTGAGTCAGATGCTCGATACAGTTGGCTTGCACTTCGAAGGACATCGATCCGTAGCGGCTGGGTCAATCCCAAGTCCATCGAGGAGGCTTACTCGCTGCATCAGTTGATCTTAGAAGTGGCGCCTTATTTCCTGTCAATAAGTCCATTGGATGTGGACTACCTCGAACTTGTCTTCGGATTTGACCTGCAGGCACCGATGAATCGAAATGAGGTTGTGATGAGCGCCTTGTTGCCAGACTCGCCATTGACGGCATTGGTCGATTCTGACCGGGAATCGCTGCTGGAAGCGCAGCCCTTTGTCGGTTTTGCGCTCAATGACGACTGTGACTTGCAGGCATCTGTTGAAGTCAAGACACGCACTCGGACAAATGAGGTGAGCTCTGGCCGTTTTGATGAAACACCCATAAGCGTGTTTCTGACGGTGCGCCGCTCCGGGGCCCGTACATCGCTTGAGGATTTGATTAGTGACTTTGGTTCACTTGCGGGTCATATTGAGCGTATTGCTGAAGACCGGGTGATTCCCAATGTCATCATGCCGCTCCATGAGACCATTCAATCACTCTAAATAACTGCTCGGTCGAGCTTAGATCGATTAGCCGACTGATGTATAAAGCATGTTACGTAATGAATTAGGGCACTCAACCTGTCCGGTGAGGCAGCTGAGTCGCGCCGTCTCACAAAGTACCAATAAGTGTGTGTCGTTTGACGGTGCATCAAGAACATCACGATTTTCACTAATCCGTCGTATGTGTTGCCCCACAAGCTCGCCAGGGCGAAGGGGTTTATTGGAAGGTGTTGAATCGATCTGGCGTCCATCCGGTCCAAGCCACTGCATCGAATTATCGGAGAGCCTCAGTGTGCCTCCTTCGCCGATGATGGTGACGCCACGGAACCAGGTTCCTGCGAGATTCGATAGTGATAGCGTGATACAGCGATGATCGGCCATTCGTAAACTTGCGCCCAAATGCCCATGCAATTGGTCGAGTGGCTCAGGAATACCAGGGAGGGGGCTTCTGAGCGTCGCAAAGATGCCTTCAGGTTCGCCACAAAGGCAATCGACTAGATCCATTGCATCAAACAAGCGACCCGCAAGGCCGCCCTCACCGGCGCCGCATCTGAAGGCCATATGCACGCTGGTAATTTCACCAAACTCATTTAATGCATCTTGTGCCATGAGGTAGCCCGGACTGAATCGCATGAGCGGAACAAGTGAGGCTTGTGGTACGGGCATTGTTTCAGAGAGTAAATCGGCAACAGCACCAGCCGGTGGTTCACTGAGAAGGTACCGGCGTGGGCGGCATTCCATCAATTGGCGAAGTGGGCTTTCAATCGAAATAGCTGTCGTGATCCACATGATGTCAGCGTTATCGCACTGGATGGCTTCGCGAATATCAGCAATTGGTTTGGTGTCGAGGACTCGGCTGCAAGCTGCAGCCCCTGCGAGCGAGTCTGACCCCATGCCTACCAGCTCTGCACCGGACGTTGAGACAGCATCAGCAACCAGCTTACGGTGCTCCGGGACAGTCCAAACAAGCAGTCGAGGTGAACCCATGCCATTAGTGTAGTGTGAAGAACCACTGTCGCTAGTATGAATACTTCGTTACACTTTGGTTGTGGATAGACGGTCGCTGCCTGTACTCGGCATGTCCGAATTCAGGTGGAGGAAAGTCCGAACACGACAGGACAATGGTGATGGGTAACGCCCACCGGCCCTCGATCACCGGGCTAGGGAAAGTGCCACAGAAAATGAACCGCCGATGGGTCTTGGCTTTCGGGTCAAGGCAACAGGTAAGGGTGAAAAGGTGCGGTAAGAGCGCACCGCTCGGCTGGTGACAGTCGGGGCATGGTAAACCCCACTGCGTGCAAGCGCAAGCAGTCCTCGCCGATGCTCAGGTATCGGAGCCGTGGTCCGCGGTATGAGGACGGGTCGCGTGCAAGAGGCCGTCGGTAACGGCGGCCCTGAGATGAATGACCGTCACTGGCCTAGCTCATCGTTTGATCAGCTAGGCGGGGACAGAATTCGGCTTATGTCCACAGGTGATCTCAATGGGGCGGATGGCGGGAAATCGCCATCCGCCTCACCTTTTTTTTGTTACCTGCCTTCGAGCTTGAGTTCGAGTGTTTCGAGAGTGCCATCTCTTCGAATGACGAGGGTCACGGTGTCGCCAGGGCTATGCTGACGGAGTACCTCTGCGAGGACGCGTGGGCCTTCGAGATCCGTATCATTCCACTTGACCAAGATGTCGCCCTTTTTCACACCACCCTTGTCGGCTGAGGTGCCTTTAGAGACAGCTTCGACTCGGACGCCTTTGCCGTTCTCGTCGCCATATCCAGGCATGATGCCCAGTCGAACCTTTGCCCCAGTGCGGCTGGGCGGGGCTGAGTCCTCTTCTGCGTCTTCGTCCATCGTCAGTTTTTCAGGCATCAGTGCCAACTCGAGGATCAGCGGCTCCGCAAAATTGACTACCTGCATGGCACCTTCAGGATTGATCGTGAAAGCCCGGTCGGTTGGCGTGTGGTAATCATCATGAAGTCCTGTGAACGGAAAGAGTACTGGCACACCAGCGCGATAGAAGCTGGCGTGATCAGATGGTCCCAGTCCACCGGGTGATGTTGTCACTGTCAGGCCACTGCGTTCATAATGCGGTGGAAGAATCTCATCGAACTCAACTGCGGTGCCAGTTCCAGAGAGCGAGAGATTGTTATTGCGAAGGCGGCCAACCATATCGAAGTTCATCATGGCCTGAATATTGTCAACTGGCATCGTCGGATTCTTGACGAAGTAATCCGAGCCGTGCAAGCCAGCTTCTTCCGCACCAAACCAAATCATGAGGACCGATCTTCGCGGTGTATCCTCTGGAAGATTCTTATATGCTCGAGCCAGCCGACTCGTCATAACTAATAGAGCAGAAGATCCCGATGCATTATCGTCAGCCCCGGGATGAAGTTGACCTTCATAGTTTGAACTTGTGCCGGTATAGCCATAGCCAACATGATCTAGGTGAGCACCAACGACAACCCATTGATCGGCAAGATCACCATGACCGGGCAGCACCCCAGCAACGTTGTCAGTGGTGATGCGGTTTGCACGCACAACATCGGCACCGAACGTGACGTCAGCATTGTTATCAAAGTTAAGTGTCTTAATTTTGCCTTGATCAGCTTCACGACGTAGGGTCATCAGATCTCGGTGTTCGGGATCAATGTCTTGAAGAAGTTGGTTTGCAGCTTCAGGCGTCATTTGTATTGCAGGCACTTCTAGCGTTGGCTCAAAACGTGAAGTCCGACGCAGTGTTTCGAGTCCCCGTCTTCCATCGCGAGCATCTGGGGGGTTAATCATGATGATCCCAGCGGCACCTCGTTCGATGACCGCATCAAATTTTTGAGCGATTGAAGATTTACTGGAAAAGAGTCGCTCAGACCATAGGCTCTTGCCATTTTCGTTGAGTGGCTCATAGCGAAGTATCATCGCGATGCGGCCAGAAAGATCTGTGTCTTCCTCAAAGCTTGAGTATCCATCAGGACCAGAATCGATGGCATAACCCACAAACGTAACTGGTGCGGTCACCATGCCATTGCCAGCATTGCCTAAGCTCCTGAAGTCTTCGTCAGGTTTGAACGCGATATCTAACACGCGAGCGGACTGATTTTCAATTTTGGTATTTCCGCGTCCTTGGCTGAAGGTAAAGCTCTGTCGATGGCGCGTCTCTATTTCACCCTTGTCAGTCGAGACGACGGTTGGTTCGAATGGACCCTCTAAACCATACTTATCGAGATAGAACTCAACATACGACTCAGCTCTTCGAAAACCATCTGTCGTTGGGGCTCGCCCTTCAAAGTATGGATTTGAGAGCGTAATCACGTGTTGGTAGTAGGTCAGTACCTCTGGATCGACCTGCCCCATCGTGGACAGGAGGTTCATCTCGGCCTCTTGCTCGGTCAGTGGCGGGGCCTCTTCCTGGACACCCTCATCTTCATCCTGGACGGCCACAAGACTGGTGGCTTCTGGGTCAAAGGCACGGATGTTCTCTGGCCCGGGCTGGACCTTCGGATTGGTACTCGATTGCTGTTCTTCTGGAGTGTTGACCACCACTGTCGGGGCAGGTTTGACGCTATTTGTGGTCTCACAGGCAGTTAGCAGGCCAGTTGGAAGCAGGAGGCCTACTATGACTGTGATGCGGAAGATTGGTGTAGATCGTTGCCAAGTTTTCATAAGTCAACTCACATGCGAAATGGGTTCAGAGGATAGGAGATTGCCCAGAATAACGTGTCTATGCAAGTATTGTTTGGATGCGGTGTGTTCTGTCAGCGGAAGCTCCTGAAATAGAGCATGCTCAAGCAAGAGATGCCATCGACGGGCCCAGTGATGCTGCGATAGGATGCCGTAAGCGGGCTAGAATAGGTATCCTTTGATGCGAAGTGAGTATCTGCGAGTGGGTCCAATTCGTCAGGGCCAGTATCACCGTTCAATAGTCAGTGCTCAGAAAATGTATTTGATCCTGGGATGGAGTTCATGGATTACACCCAAATTACACAGCAAGAAGAAGAACAGATGCTGGCCACGATTGGTGTGTCCAGTGTAGACGAGCTATTTGAAGCGATACCAGCTTCGATTCGATGCAAGGAGGTCCTTGATCTGCCTCCAGCGCTTTCAGAACTCGAGTTACAGCGTGCGCTTCGAGAGATGGCTGATCACAATAACGGTGCGCATGACATGACTTGTTTCATGGGCGCTGGTGCGTATGACCATTTTTCACCAGTATTGATTGATCAGTTAGTTGGGCGGGGAGAATTTCTGACCGCTTACACGCCGTATCAATCTGAAGCCTCGCAAGGTTCTCTTCAAGCCTTTTTTGAATTTCAAACACAGGTTGCCCGCTTGGCAGGTTTAGACATTGCGAATGCAAGTCTTTACGACGGCGCAACAGCAGCAGCAGAAGCGGTGCTATTGGCGCTCAATGCAACGGGGAAGCGCCGAGTTTTGGTAGCCGATACTGTTCACCCTGATACAAGAACGGTTATTAAGTCATATCTAGGCGACCTTCCGGCTGAATATATTGAATTGCCATCAAGTGATGGACATGTATCTGCTGAGACAGTGCGGTCATATCTGGATAATGACACTGCTGCAGTCATGATCCAATCGCCCAATGTTTGGGGCCTGATTGAAGACTCCAAAGGTTGCTTTGATGCGACGCATGAGCAAGATAAAACGATTGCAGTTGCAGTCTTTAATCCCATCGCATCAGCAATGTTGCACTCGCCCGGGGCTTGTGGAGCCGATATTGCAACCGCTGAAGGGCAGCCACTGGGAGTGCCCTTGAGCTTTGGGGGTCCTTATCTGGGGCTCTTTGCTGCTCGATCAACTTTTCTTCGCAAAATGCCAGGTCGAATCATCGGTCAAACAAAGGATGTTGATGGACGGCGTTGCTTTTGTTTGACGCTTCAGACCCGAGAGCAGCATATTCGCGGAGCCAAAGCAACAAGCAATGTCTGTACGAATCAAGGTTTATTGGCGCTGCGTGCAACGATGTTCATGTCTACGCTTGGAACAAATGGTCTTCGTGAGATGGCGGAGCAGTGTTATCACAAGGCCCACTATCTGGCGAATCAGATTGCCAAGTTGCCAGGCTTTCGTCTTACTTTCGAAGGGCCATTCTTCAATGAGTTCTGTGTGACTTGTCCTGAGAATGTCACCGCGATCGTCGAAGCAGGTAAACGTCGAGGCATACTTGTTGGCGTTGCTCCTAGTGGACGTCGAATGAGTTCGATTGGAAACCCAAACCAACTCATAATAGCCGTTACTGAAAAGAGAACAAAAAAAGAGATGGATTCACTTGTGAATCTTTTTCGTACATTCACTGAAGGCAGTGATAAGGTGACATCATGAGTGCGGAGACTGAGGCAATGGTTCACACTCGAGTCGATGTGAAGACCAGAGGCGAGCGGCCGACAGAGCCACTCATCTTTGAAAAGTCTGTGCCAGGGCAGCGAGGGGTTGACTTGCCACCACTTGATGTGGAGCGAGCAGAAATACCTGATTCTATTCTTGGTGTTGCTCCAGATCTGGCTGAGTTAGGGCAGCGTGATGTCGTGGCACACTTCACGCATCTCTCAGAGCGAAATCTCTCTTTGGATGGAAGCTTTTATCCATTGGGTTCTTGCACGATGAAGCTCAATCCCAGAATTAACGAATGGGCTGCTGCGTTGCCAGGGTTTGCGCAGCTGCATCCCTTGCAAGATGATGACACGATTCAGGGTGCCTTGAGGCTTTTGTATGAAGTTCGTGGTTTCTTGGAGGCGATCTCAGGGCTTGGCGAAGTTTCTGTGCAGCCGGCAGCGGGGGCGCATGGTGAGTACACAGCACTCAAGGTGATGAGAGCCTATTACATTGATATCGGCCAACCTGAACGGACGGTTGTGCTGGCACCAGATAATGCGCATGGCACCAATCCTGCCAGTTGCACAATGTGTGGAGCCAATGTTGCACCAGTGAAAACAAGCGGTGGTTGTACTGATTTAGAAGATCTTGCTCGCGTGATTGAGACGCACGGGGCAGAGAATATTCTCGCCCTCATGATTACCAATCCCAATACGGCAGGTATCTTCGATCATCAAATTGAACAGATCGTGCGTATGGTTCATGACGCTGGGGCTCAGGTCTATCTTGATGGCGCTAACATGAATGCGATCTTAGGCGTGACTCGCCCTGGGGATTTTGGTATTGACTGCATGCACTTCAATACGCACAAAACATTTTCTACACCACATGGTTGCGGTGGTCCTGGTGCAGGTCCGATTGCTGTTGCTGGTCATTTGTCACCTTATCTGCCAGTGCCTCAGATCATGATGACTGATGATGGTTCCTTCTATCTTGATAAAGAGCGGCCTAAGTCAATTGGTAAAGTTCGTAGCTTTATTGGGCAGTTTGGCGTGCTGGTGCGTTGTTGGAGTTATATTTCCGCTTGTGGACCAAATGGGTTGCGGAATGTGTCAGAGAAAGCAGTGCTTAATGCGAATTATGCGGCAGCGCTACTTCTTGATCGTTATGAAATGCCATTCTTTGATCCCGCGGCTCGACAGTTTTGTGCTCATGAGTTTGTGACGGTGCCTGAGACACTCTTAGGCAATGGCATTTCACTCGTCGATATTGCGAAGAGGATGATTGATTTCGGTATTCATCCACCAACGATGCACTGGCCAGTTCATGATTGTCTGATGGTTGAGCCAACTGAGACTGAGTCAAAACAAACGCTCGACCACTTTGCTTCAGTGATGTTGCGAATAGCTGATGAAATCGAGAGATCTCCAGAATCAATGCCTGATGCGCCTCTAGAGTCAATCATACGTAGGGCTGATGAAGTAAGCGCTGCTCGAAAGCCACGTACAGTGCATAGTGACGAGGCGATCTAGGCCTCATCATTCTGTGGTTGTTTTCTTTGGAAACGCGTCAAGTTAGAAGAGTAAGCACATGGGGCGCCAAAAACATTCTCAAAAACGTCGCCGTTCAAGGCGATGGAATATCATTCGCGGCATATTACTTTCGCTTGTGGTGTTTGTTGTGTTTATCTTGTACCCAGTTGTGTACAGCGTACTGCAAGCGATCGAAGCATATGCTCAGGAGCAGATTGAGTTGATAGCTCGAGATAACCTCGGGCCCAAGTTGTCTTTTGATGATCTCGAATATCATTTTCCCTATTCGATTGCGATGATCAATCCCAAGCTGACTTCGGATGATGTCGTGATTATGTCAGCAGATCAGATTGAGATTACGTTGGCGGAAATTCCACGTAGTGGCAAACCCGTGCTCTTGCAGGACGTGATTTTTAGCAGACTCAAAATTCGGATTCAGGAAAATAAAAAAGGTGTCATAGTTGGTTACTCCAACTTTATTGTCGACAATGGACAGCTCTTAGATGATGGTGGATCAACCAAGCCGTCCGATTTCTTGCGCATGCGATCCGTTGACATTAACGATGGAATTTTTGAGTATGCAAATGCGAATGGTCGACTGATGGATCTTGATCAAATTGATCTGGTACTTGATGCCAGTTTAGATGAGAGTCAGCCTGGCCTTTATCGATTTGACTCTTCTGTAAAACGTGCCGGTGTTTTTGAGTTATTGCTCAAAGGCTCGCTTAATTTAGACAGTGGAATAACACGCCTGCGAGAAGTATCTCTCAGTTCAAATATTGCCAAGGGTGAGTACCACGTACTTCCGCCAGGTATCCAAGAGACTCTTGAGGCATGGAAAGTCTATGGCAATTTGACCATTACGCTTTCAGGTATTATCCCACTTAAAGAGTTGAAGGATATTGATCTCGTTTCCAAGGTCTTGCTGGTCAATGCTGGCTTTAGTGTCAAACAATTTTCGTTGCCAGTTGGCCGTTTGGCAATTGAGATGCGATTTCGTGATAACGTCTTTTCGATATCACCTTTGAGAATGAATCTACTAGGTGGCATTCTTGAATTTCGTTCAAGGTTTAATCTCGCGGCGCCGAAACACTTCAGTGCTGAACTGTACATCATGAATATGCTGATTCAAGACGCCTTGAAGTCAGCTGGTAGCAAGGACCCTGAATACGCAGGCACACTTGATCTGTCAGTGATGGCATCGGCAGATGTTGATCACTTCGAATACACCTTGGTCGGCCAGGGTGGTATTTCAGTAGAGCACGGCAAGCTCTTGACGCTTCCTTTGATTGGGCCTCTCTTTAGAAATATTGGAAGCAGTAAGGCATCCGATGGACTGACCGACTCGGCTTCTGCAATGATTAAAATAGGTGGGCTTGGCGTGCAACTTTCGAATGTCCTTTTGTCTGGCGCAGGTCTTGCTGCGCGAGGCCAGGGCGTCATTCTCTTTGATAGCAACCTTGATTTTCGATTCAACGGTGGGCCGCTTGAGGCAGTGGAAAGTTCACTTGGTTCGTTTGGAAGTTTAATGGGTAAGGTCACAGATCGAATTGTGACCTATCGGGTCTCCGGAACGTTTAAGTCACCGGAATTTTTTCCTATTCCATTGGGTATTGGTTCGCCCCGGTTGCCTTCAATTGTGCCTCAGTCTCCCGTCGATGCTAGCCCCAAAGAAAAGGCTGAAGAGGCATCTCATGTTCCACCAGTAAAGACAGAACAATCGAGTGGCGCCAAGGATGGATGATTTTCGGTACAGGGTCGATGGTGAGCAGGGCTTGCTGGGGTGTGAGGATGTCTGTTTAGACCAGTTAGCGGATGATGTTGGCACGCCTGTATACGTGTATTCACAGGCAACACTTGAGGGTCATTTTGATCGATTGGCCAAAGCTTTCACGGCGTTAGATCCGCTGATTTGTTTTTCAGTCAAGAGCTGTTCAAACACATCTGTCTGCCGCGTTCTTACGCAACGCGGGAGTGGGCTTGATCTTGTGAGTGGCGGCGAACTTTATCGAGCCCTTAAGGCTGGTGTAGATCCATCAAAATGTGTCTATGCCGGTGTTGGCAAGAGGCCAGATGAGATCATTGCTGCAATAGAAGCGGGAGTAGGCTGGCTTAATGTTGAGTCAGGCCAAGAATGTGCATTGATTGGAAGACTTGCTGAGCAGGTTGGTAGGCCATGTCAGGCAGCATTGCGGGTCAATCCAGATGTTCAAACAGACACTCACCATCACACTGCAACTGGGCACCGCGGCACAAAGTTTGGTGTCCAGCTTGATCAGGTGGAACAGTTCTTTGAGAGGTATGGTTCTTCGGAATGGTGCAAGCTCTGTGGCATTCATTTACATATTGGGTCGCCGATTTTGGAAGTCGAGCCATATGTGACCGCAGTCAAAAAGGGCTTGGCTTTGATGGATCGTTTGCAATCGCTTGGTTATACCATCGACATGTTTGATCTCGGTGGAGGATTTGGCGCTGATTATGAGTCTGGCCAGGCGCCAGAAGCATCAGTGTATGCAGAAGCGATTGTGCCTTTGCTTGAATCGCGCGTTGCGCAAGGACTTCAGGTGGTATTGGAACCGGGTCGTTCCATTGCGGCCAATGCTGGTGTACTGCTTCTCACGGTGCTCTATGTGAAGGAATCTGATGGTCAGATTTTCTTGATCTGTGATGGTGGTATGAATGTGATGCTCCGCCCCGCGCTTTACGATGCATTCCATTTTGTGTGGCCAACACGAGTTCATAAATCTCAGATTCCGCCGACTCGTTCTCAAGAGGTCCTTGTAGAGGGTCTTTCTCCCGTAAGTGTTGTTGGGCCGATTTGTGAGACCGGTGACATCATTGCGAAGAATCGAGCCTTGCCAAAGGTAAAGGCAGGTGACAGACTGGCGGTGTTTGGATCTGGTGCTTATGGCATGTCGATGGCAAGCCAGTACAACTCACAACCGCTCCCTCCAGAGGTGCTGGTTGTGGGCAAAGAGGCCACTGTCATTCGCCGCCGTGAGACATATGCTGATTTGGTGGCAATGGAAACTTAGAGATTTCGTGCGATGCTCACAGTGTTTGAGCACCACCGTCGATTCATCCAGCCAGTGGTGTCTTGGTTGCGATAAGCCAAAAGACAATCAGCATTGGTATCCATGCCTGTACGCCAGCGACCAGATCATCGACCAGGATGCCCCAACCTTCTGGTAAACGTTGTAGTTGGTTCGCAGGAGGAAGCTTCAGGATGTCGAAAATACGGAAGAGGAAAAAAGCAGCGGCCAGCATGATGATGGTGACTGTCCAATCGAACTGGTAGTAGGGCAGGGCAAGTAAGCAAAGTGACTGTCCGGCAACTTCATCTGCAACGACTGCTCCCGGATCTTTTTGATTGAAGCGTTGTTCGGCCCATCGCCCCCAGATGATGCAGGCAATGCATGCGATAAGACATAAGACGATCAGTGCGCCATTGACGATCCATACGTTTGCATTCGCAAGTAGAAGTACAAATGCCACTATGACAGGAAGTGTGGACCCCCATGTGCCTGACGCGGGGCGCATCAAACCGAGTCCACCAGCAGTTACCGCAAGTAACTTGATTGTGTTCAAGACTGGGGCTCCGTCGGAGTCTCTTGTCTGAGAAGTGGTGAGAGCCCCGTAATATATGGCAGGCCGGACCAGATTGTCACAATGACTGTCAGCCATACGAGTACATTGTTAAACCAAAGCGCCCAGGAGTGATCAGAGGGATGGCAGTTAATCGCAAAGATCATCACGATGGGTATTGTGATTGATTGAAGGATCATCTTTGCTTTGCCTGATACTTTCGAGGGAAAACTAATACCTTTCCCTTCCACAAGTCCTCGAATAGCGGTGACGAGTAATTCGCGGGCAAAGATAACCACCACCATCCAAGGGTAGACACCAGTGGCCATTGAGAAGAACGCGCCCTCGGCATCCATTGTTGGCATCAGAAAGCGAGGGCCAGCCAAATAGACAAATGCGCCCAGAACCAGGATTTTGTCACAGAACGGATCCATGATCCGACCAAAGGTTGAAATCACATTCCACCTTCGTGCCAGTGCGCCGTCTAACGCATCTGTGATGGCAGCTGCCACAAACATGCCGATGGCAATGTTGCCCCAGAACTGTCCGATATCCGGATAACGAAAGATATTGAGGGTGGCAAAAAAGGCAGCGGACAGAACGAGCCTGAGTACTGTGAGGCTGTTGGGAATATGCTGCCGCAGTCCTGGAGCTGGAGATTCGAGGCTGGCATGCTGGGACATAGTCGGGATCGTACACCACACAGTAGATGGTTTGCTATTCAGCCACCCAAAAATGCGGATCTTCTGCCCGGGCCAGAGGGATACTGGGGCGTCCTTGATGCGATGGAAAAGGGGGTCTAGGGCCTGGGATTGTGAAGTTATGCACGATGTCCTTGCCAGAAGCCGGGGTTCTGCGTACCTTGCCCACTGTTATTGGCTTAAAACCTCCCCTGGGCTGCCTGGGCCGGGGCCTCCACCCGCTTGTGATTGCTGCTGCGTCCAGATGAATCCACTTCTTGCTTACCTTGCCTGCCTAGTCGGCAGCATCGCTCTCTACCTTGTTATCAAGCCAGGGAATCGTTCTGTGCGCGCCTTGGGCGTCTTGATTGGTGCCGCCGCCGTTGCATTTCTTTTGGTCGAGTTGGGAAGCACGCTTACTGGTGGAGAGACGCTCAAGAGTAGCTTCTTCTACTACGTAGGCACTGCAGTGGCAATTGGCGGAGCCGTCCGAGTTATTACGCATCCCAAGCCAGTTTTTTCGGCGTTGTATTTTGTCTTAGTTGTGATTGCAACGTCAGAGCTCTTTTTACTCATGGACGCTGAGTTCATGGCCTTTGCATTGATCATTGTCTATGCAGGTGCCATTTTGATTACATATATGTTTGTGCTCATGTTGGCACAGCAATCACCTGATCCGGAGGAAGAAGATACACAGGCTTTCTATGATCGCATACCAAGAGAGCCAGCAGCAGCTTGCCTTGTTGGTTTCATTATGATTGCTTCGCTTGGCAGCATTTTATTTAATGGTCCTGCCGCTTTTCCAGAAGGTCCTGATTCAGAAGTGATTCGAAGGCAGTCATACCATACGCTTGAGCAGTTGCCTCAGTCGCTTCGTGCTTCGATACAAGAAGTCGATCCGGATTTCCCCGTTCAAAATCTGTTAGTGATTTCTGGTTCGGATCACGACTATATTCGTTTTAGAGAAAATGGCCAAGCATATGTGCTCGCCAATTCCCCCAGCGGCCAGTTGGTTTCCGTTGATCTGAATGACGACATGCTGCCCAGCAATACACAAGATATTGGTTGGGCTTTAGTGCATATCTTCCCGGTGAGCCTCGAGCTTGCAGGGATCATTTTGCTTCTTGCCATGTTTGGTGCTGTCGTCCTTTCTCGTCGACAGATTGAAATTGGTGAAGATGAGCTCAAGGCTGCCGCTGGTGATGGATCTGCGACCTCAGGTGGGGGTAGCGGATGATGTTGATGCTTGCTGCAGAAACCTTTGGGCCTCTGGCACTCAATCACTTTATGTTGACAAGTGCTTTGCTCTTCGTCTTAGGACTGGTTGGCTTTCTGGTTCGGCGAAACTTGATTGTCATGTTTCTTTGCACCGAGCTCATGCTGCAGGCTGCTGCAATGGCCATGATTGCTTTTGGGCGTTTTCATCAAAACGCGTCGGGTCAGGTTTTTGTCATCTTCATTCTGACTATTGCGGCTGCTGAGGCAGCGATTGCACTTGCATTAGTCGTTTTGTTGTACCGAAGAAAACACACCCTTAATGCTGAAGCTTGGTCGGAGATCAAAGAGTGAACTCCATGCCATTCACAAACTCAGATCAAACGGCTCAAGCTCAAGAGATGCTCAAGGCGATTGAGCAGGCAGTTTTGCAAGGAGATCATCTTTGGTGGGGTGGTTTCATCTTATGGCTGCCGCTGATTTCCTTGATTCTCTGTGGGGTGTGTTGGTTCCTTCGAGTTAAGAGTAAGTTGCCAGCGCTGATCACAGTGGTCTGCCTTGGCCTTTCTTTTGCAGTCACTGTTGCATTGGCTATTTGTTACAACTCAGATGGTGAGTGGGTAACCATTCGTCTCTTTGAGTGGTTCGATTTGAGCTGGGGCGATGGTGAGAGTTTTATTGCAAACTTCACGCTCTATGTAGATTCTCTAACCCTGTTGTGGATGCTCTTTGTTACTGGAATTGGCACGTTAATTGCCATTTATGCCAGTGAGTACATGGAGCATGATAAAGGGCGCGGGTACAGTCGTTTCTTTGCAGGAATTAGTGTCTTCCTGTTTGCCATGGGCGCTTTGGTCATGGGCGATAACCTGCTGATGCTCTATCTGGGGTGGGAGGGTGTCGGTTTCGCATCTTATTGGCTGATTGGATATTTCTATCAGCGACCTGCAGCAGTGGCAGCGGCAAAAAAGGCATTCATCGTTAACCGTATTGGTGATCTAGGCCTTGCTATTGCCATCTATCTCATCTGGCAAAACTTTGGCACAGTTGAATACACTGTTCTCTGGGAGCACATTGCAACCGGTCAGTATCTAACGGAATCGGCTGGCTGGTCTGCATCAGTCATTCCCTGGTTGTTGATGTTGGCAGCGTTTGGAAAATCGGCTCAATTGCCGCTTTACGTGTGGTTGCCAGACGCAATGGAAGGTCCCACGCCAGTCAGCGCATTAATTCACGCAGCCACCATGGTGACTGCCGGCATCTATCTACTGGCTCGCACATATCCACTGTTTACGTTGGGTTGGGTGCCCGGTGACCCATACCCACTGACGCTGTCTGTGGTCGCGTGGGTTGGTGGTTTGACGGCATTGTTTGCGGCAACGATTGCAATGGCTCAGCATGATATTAAGCGGATCATGGCCTATTCAACTGTTTCGCAATTGGGCTATATGTTCCTGGGACTTGGTGTTCTCACCAGTTATGGCGCCGCTTTTCATGTGTTTACACATGCATTTTTTAAGGCCGCGCTTTTCCTGACTTGTGGCGCGATCATGCATGGCTTTGCAGGGCAGCTTGATTTACGAAAACTCTCGGGATTGATTCATATCAAGGGATGGCGGATTACAGCTCTTGCGATGTTAGTTGGCTGCCTTTGCTTGGCTGGATTCCCATTTACCAGCGGTTACATTTCGAAAGATGCCATTCTTGCTGAAGCCTTCGTTACTTCTGGGCACGGGTTTGAGACCTTGGGATGGATTGCGTTGGTAACAGCATTGCTCACGGCTTACTACACGTTCCGGGTTTGGTTCCGGGTCTGTGCGGGTCCAGTTAGTTATGAACCAGGTGATGAGTTACATGATAATGGTGGTGATGCCTCTCATTTTCATCCTCACGCGCCTCGCATTGCGATCAATTCAGTGTTGGTTGTTATTGCCATTGGCGCCTTGGTTGCAGTGGTTCCATATGCATGGGGCAAGTTCTTCGGTAGTAACTGGGTGGCTGCTGCGGTCGTTGATTCCAGCGCCAGTGAGGGTGTGCCGCAGATGCTCTGGAACCAAGCAGATCAGAGTCTTTACCAAGCAGAATCACATGCCATTGACGAGCACCCAACACTGCTCGGCGGTGATCCACATGTTGTGATGTATGTGCTGTCAGGTGGAATTGCAATACTTGGGATTGCGATCGCCTTTTACTTCCATCTCTGGCGCCGGCAATCAGCTGATCGCCTTCGTAGTATCTTGCGAGGTAATCCCATTACGGGTTGGTTGCCCCGCTGTATGGAACACAAGTGGTATGTAGATGAGTTTTATGACTTTGTGATCCGTACGCCGCTCTGGATCCTGGGCCGTATCTGTGCGTTGTTTGATCGATACATCATCGATATTGCGATCGTCAATGGTGTTGCTTCAATACCACGGTTATGCGGTCGTGTATTGCAGGGCCTACATAATGGTGTACTTCAGTCCTACGCTGTCACCATGGCTGGAGGCGCGGGGCTGATTATTGTGGTTGTCATTTACTTGCCTGATCTTGTTGAGGTCTTCCAGAATTGGATGGGAGGCACCGGATCATGAATATTGCTGTACCCGGTTTACTCATGTTGATTCCACTTGCTGGTGCCATTGCCATATTGTTGGCGCCCGCAGGAAAAGCGAAGTGGGTGGCGACAGCCTTTAGCGCTCTGGTGCTGGGCTACAACATTGTCCTCGCCATTATCTATCCCGCTTGGGGTACGGCTGATTATGGGTTCGCTGCACAGTTTGAATGGTTGACGATGCTGAATATTACATTCAGCTTAGGGATAGATTCTGTCTCGATGTTATTGGTGCTGCTGACGACACTCATGTCGCTGTTGGCGATCATTGGCGCCTTCTCTGACATTAAGACGCGCCGGCGTGAGTTTTATGCCTGGATGTTGTTGCTTGAGGCAGCGATGATTGGCGTGTTTATCTCTCGCGATCTCATCTTGTTTTACATTTGCTTTGAAGTCACGCTCATTCCCATGTTCTTCCTCATTGCAATTTATGGAGGTAAGAATCGCGCGGCCGCGAGCGTTAAGTTCTTCATTTATACCTTTACAGGCTCGCTCTTGGCGTTGGCCGGTTTGCTTTATGTCGCTTGGTCCTATGCGTCTGCTCACAATGGACAATGGAACTTCTCAATTGAAGCGTTGACCACCTATACCGCAGTGAATATGACCGCTCTGGAGCAGGGCTGGATACTGGCAGCATTACTTGCGGGGTTTGCCGTCAAGATTCCAGTATTTCCGGTCCATACATGGCTGCCGCTGGCACATACGGAAGCACCGACAGCAGGCTCGGTCATCTTGGCCGCGATTTTGCTGAAACTGGGTACGTACGGCGTCTATCGTTTTGTGTTACCGATGGTGCCAGAAGGTGTCGTTGCCTGGGCGCCCATCATTGGCATTTTTGCCTTGATTGGAATTCTCTACGCGGCATTGATTTGTTGGGTGCAGTCAGATGTAAAGCGACTGGTCGCTTATTCATCGGTGAGTCACTTGGGATTTTGTGTGCTTGGTTTGATAGCGCTCAATCCAATGGGACTTGATGGTGCTGTTCTCTACATGATTAACCACGGCCTCTCAACAGGGGCGCTCTTCTTGTTAGTTGGAATGATGTACGAGCGGTATCACACACGAGATATGGGTTCAATTGGCGGTCTGGCTCGCATTATGCCGGTTTGGTCTTTCTTTATGGTCTTTTTCGTTCTTGCATCAGTCGGACTTCCCGGACTCAATGGCTTTGTAAGTGAGTTCCTTTGTCTCATTGGTACCTATGCAGCGAACCTAGATGCAGCAGTCTATCCCGGTGTACTTGGTCCTTGGTATGCCGTGATCGCTGTATTGGGCATTGTATTAGCAGCGATGTACTTGTTAATCATGGTTGGCAAGATTGTGTTTGGTCCGCTGAGAACACCGACGCCCCAGCATGACGATTCAGCAGGTTTGTCGCAGGATCTCAATGCACGCGAGATCGGTATCTTGGTTCCATTGGCTGCACTCTGTATTTTTATTGGTGTGCAGCCCAGTTTGTTTACAGATGCAATTGCTGGTTCGGTGGAGTCAACACTCGCTATGTATCCAAAAATCGTTAAGCAGCAACAAATTGCGAAAGAGCGATCGGAGAATCCGGTTGTCTTAATCAATCCGCTTGGCATCGCAGCCCAGTTCGATCAGTTTGAATTGATCCAGCCAGGGGTACAGGGAAGGGAGGACCAAGATGGTTGAAAAGCTATGGCTACTCATTCCTGAAATGATTCTCTTTGGTGGTGTTGTGGTGGTGATGATTCTCGGGCTAAGCCCGAGAAAATATGTGCGTGACAGACTGGCCATTGTCACCAGCCTGTTCTTAGTGGCGGCATTAGTTGTCACGGCACTCATCTATAAGACAGATTCACTGGTTGGTATTGGTTCGGTCATGCCATGGCTCGGGCCGTATGTCAAGATTTTGGTCTGTGCTGTTGGTGTTCTGTTGGCTCTTTTATCAGTCGGCATCATTGATAGACGTTACGAGTCTCGGATTGCTGCGGGCAAAGAACGTTTTGATCCCATGCGCGCAAACCGCGGAGAGTTCTTTGCCTTTTTCCTTCTTAGTTTGATGGGTGTCATGCTGGTTTGCAGTGCCAGCGATCTGATCTGGCTTTTTCTTGCCCTTGAGCTGACTTCGCTGCCAACCTATGTCATGGTGGCCATGAGCCGTGGCTCACGTCGAGCCCAAGAAGGGGCGGTCAAGTACTTTTTCCTTGGTGCCATGTCATCTGCAATCCTTCTCTATGGTTTCGCGCTGCTCTATGGCGCCACTGGCACAATCGTACTTACTGACATGACTTCGGTTCTTAGAAATGAAAATGGAGCACTTGATCTTGCCAGTCAGCCAACCTTAATGCTTGGCATGATTCTGGCAATTCTCGGCATCTGTTTCAAGATCGCGGCAGCGCCACTTCATGTTTATGTTGTAGATGTCTATGACGGCGCCGCGTCTTCAGTGGCAGCCTTCCTTGCTTTTGTTCCGAAAGCGGCAGGGATGCTCGCGCTGATGCTACTGGTGAGCTTGGTGGGTTGGGACGACATGCCGCAGCCCGTTCTGACTACTTTATGGATGATTGCCGTCTTAACAATGACAGTCGGCAATATCGGGGCGCTCTTGCAACGGTCAGTAAAGCGTATGCTCGCTTACTCATCTATTGCACACAGTGGATACATGCTCATAGGAATCATTGCAGGCCCGGCCTATTTTGGACTGAGCGCAGTACTGTTTTATCTTCTTGCATATGCTGTGATGAACACAGGTGCCTTTGCAGTATTGGCATCGTTACAGCGAAATGGAGAAGAGATAGAAACAGTTGATGAACTTGCAGGTTTGCGTGTACGTCATCCGGTGATGGCGGCAGTGATGGCAATCTGCGCGGGTTCTTTACTTGGTGTACCTCCATTGCTGGGATTTTGGGGCAAACTCTATCTCTTTGTTGCGGGTATCTCATCAGGCGAGCTGCTATTGGTGATTATTGCTGGTGTTAATAGTGCGATTAGTGCTTGGTACTACTTGCGACTTGTGGCGCTTCCAATTCTCCTGCAGCCAACAGCCCAGGGGGAGACTGTCGGAAAGGCTTCATCGCCATGGCCTCGACTGGTAGGCGTTGTGACAGCTGCAGCAATTGTTGTGTTACCGATCTTTGCGCCTCAACTCTATCGTGTGAGCGAAGACGCCTCTTTGGTTGTTGAGCCTCGTATTGATGCATCTCGAGAGACCGCTATCAACAAAGATGAAATGATCGTTATAGCTCAGGATGGAAGTTCAGCTTCTGACTAGAGGATTGAGCCGGTTGCTGATCAAGCAGTCGAAGGCGAATCACCTGAAGAAAGATGCTTTGAGGATCTGTTTCGAGCGGCACCGATGGTGGTCTTCTTCTTGCTCGTAGTTTTTGATGATGGCGCTAAAGCCCACTGCAATAAGCATCCCGCCGTGGTAAGAATGAGCCATAGGCCAATAGTCTCAAGCCAATCTTTAGGCGTCGGCGCGTTTGCGAGGTCGCGATAAATCATAATGAGCCAGGAAACTGAAGCCAAGGTGATGGCGGCACCGAATGCCGCGGTAATGAAGGTTGCAGTTATTCTTGGAAGTGCAATTCCCACCAATAAGCCTACGACGAGACCCACCAATACAGTCAGCATGATGCCACCACGGTTTCCAGGCGTAAGCGTTGGCCACCAGGCCGTCACGCTATCGAGAATCTTCGTGAGTGGTGAGCTATGAGAGGTGAGGTTTGAGCTACCTTCGAGTTGCCCATCGAGTGAAGTGGAGAGCGAGATATTGGTGGTTTGGACTTCCGTGGACATCACCACTGAGCTGGTTGTTTCAGGCGGCGAGCCGAGTCGAGTGTCTGATGCGTTGGAGATAGAAAAAGCAATCGGTCCGACCAGGGCCAAGATAATCGCAAGACAAGCCGGGACGATCGCTCGTTGGGCCATGACGAGAATGCCACCCACAACAATGGCACCTACCAAGCCAGGAGCCCAGATGGGTAGGGTGCTATCGAGGTGCCCCGCCAACCAAGAGCCCAGGGCATAGCCAAGCGCTGCGCCCAAGGCCAGGAGCAGGACAGTAAGAAGTTGCCTTCCCACGACAAGCATCATGATGCCACCGATGAGAATCAATACGGCAAGCAGCGTAGAGGGAGTGGGAAATTCGGCCCATAGGGCCATAAGGAGTTCCTGAGCAGTCATCAGCGTCCTCTTTGGGGATCCTTGCCCTCTAGGGGTCGACGAGGGGCCTGTGATTCACGATGATGGCGATTCGCAGTACGGCTGTCCCCTCTTACCTGACCTACCATCGACCATGACGACACCTCCACCACACATCGATCCACCAGATTCTGATGCTGAGCCTCCTTCAGGGGCTCACAAAGCAACGAGGCAGGAGAACCCCTCAGATGAGCTCGATGAACTCCGGTCCAAGATTGACCAGCTAGATACATCAATCATTGAGCTGTTGAGCGAGCGGGCCCAGGTTGTCGTTAACATTGGCAAGCAAAAGCAGTCAGATCATGTGCCAATTTATGCGCCTCATCGAGAGCATGCGGTTCTTAAGAAGGTCCTTGCGAATAACCCTGGTCCGTTATCTGATCGCACCATCGAAGCTATTTATCGCGAGTTGATGTCGGGCAGTTTTTCTTTAGAACAGCCATTGCGTGTGGCCTACCTTGGGCCACCAGGCACCTTCAGTCATGTTGCAGCTGTTGGCCACTTCGGATCGTCAGTTTCTTTTATCGATCATGATGACATTGATAATGTTTTCAAGGCAGTTGCTTCTGGTCAGTGTGATTATGGTCTTGCGCCATATGAAAACACAATTGGTGGAGGCATTACTGACACCCTTGATGCGCTACAGACACATGAGGTCTCAATTTATGCAGAATCTATGATTGAGGTGGTGTTGTGTTTGTTATGTAATGGTGCTCCAGATCAGATCCGCCAAATCGCTTCGAAACCTCAAGCCATATCACAGTGTCGTCAATGGCTGGCAGCACATTATTCTCGTGTTGATCGTATTGAAACAGCATCAACTGCGGCAGCGGTCAAAGCTGCGGCGGTCGACTCTAGCTGCGCTGCCGTCGGGTCAGCATTGGCAGGGGATATTTATGGTGTGAAGTCGATCTTTGAATGTATTCAGGACAAAGTGAATAACGTGACTCGCTTTCTTATTCTCAGTAGAGAAGCGGCGAGGCCGAGCGGTGAGGATAAAACCACGCTCATGTTCGTAACGGCCCATAAGCCCGGAGCACTGGTCGATGTACTGGGCGTCTTCCGAGATGCGGGTATCAACCTAAGTCATATTGACAAGCGGCCGAGTGGACGTGTTAACTGGGAATGGACCTTTTTTGTTGATTTAGAAGGGCATCGTGAAGATGCGAAGGTTGCAGAAGCGATCAAGGCTGCAGAAGTCTTCTGTGTATCACTGCGTGTCCTTGGATCTTACCCACGAGCCGAGTACAGCTTGACAAAATGAGAATTGTAAACGGTAGAACAATGCCCATCGTTGTTAGAAAAGAGAGCAGATTTGAAGCCACAATCGTTACTCATGAAAACCGGCGTTCTCCTTGCAATCTGTGGTTTGCAAATGGTTACAGTGTCAGCTCAGGAAATAACGGAAGACTTAAATGAGCATCAAACTGATGACAAAAAAACCGTGAAACATACAAACAGACTTGCGAATGAGTCGAGTCCATACTTGCTGCAGCACGCACATAATCCTGTTGACTGGTATCCATGGGGGCCAGAAGCATTTGAGGCAGCACGCCGAGAAAACAAGCCGATCTTTCTGAGTATCGGATACTCAACGTGCTATTGGTGCCATGTGATGGAGCGAGAGAGTTTTGAGAATGAAGAAGTGGCGGCGATACTGAACGAGAACTTTATTCCGATTAAGGTAGATCGTGAAGAGCGACCTGATGTTGATGATATTTATATGACGTCAGTGCAATTGATAACAGGTAGTGGCGGTTGGCCACTTAATGTCTTTCTTGAGCCAACGAGCCTCAAGCCCTTTGTTGGCGGCACTTACTTTCCACCAGAAGATCATCTTGGTCGTCCTGGTTTTAAGACGGTCCTGAATCAAGTGTCTGGTTTCTGGAAAAGTCAGCGGCCTCAAGTGACGGCGCAGGCAGATAAGCTTGCTGAGATGGTCTCGCACCAACTCTCACAGCCAATCCAGTCACAGCAAGTGACTTCGACGCAGGTAGAGCAGGCGGTTGGTCAGTTGCTGACTCAATATGATCAGCAAGATGGTGGTTATGTCAGTAATCCTAGCAAGGCGCCTAAGTTTCCAATGCCTGGGCATGTTGATTTTCTTTTAGAAGCAGGTTGGAATCTTGGGCCTGTACAAGATTCTGTGAAGAAGACATTGACGCGGATGGCAACAGGTGGCATGTACGATCAAGTTGGTGGAGGTTTTCACAGATACAGCACCGATGCAAAGTGGCTGGTCCCTCACTTTGAGAAGATGATCTATGACAATGGACAGTTAGCATCTACGTATGCCCGAGCCTATGAAGAAACCAAAAATCCTTATTACGCGCAAATTGTCCAAGAGACACTCGACTACGTTATTCGTGAGATGACATCCCCTACAGGTGGTTTCTACAGTGCTCAAGATGCCGAAGTTGATGCACGCGAGGGCGGAAGCTATCTCTGGACACCTGAGGAGATGGAACAAGCCCTTCGCGATGCAGAGCTGAGTGATGACGTCGAATTTGCATTGGCAGTGTATGGATTAGACAAGGGAACGAACTTTCAAGATCCACATCATGAATCAGATCCCCCAAGCAATGTCCTTTATCTGTCGGATGATCCAACCAAGGTCGCTCGGCGTATGGGAATGTCTCTGGAGGACTTTAATGATCGACGTCGACGCGTGAATGCAGCACTGCTGGTTGCTCGTGATAAGCGGAAGCAACCAATGACTGATGACAAGACACTGGCTGGTTGGAATGGACTCATGATCGCCGGGTTCGCCGATGGTGGCCGGGTCCTTAAAGAACAGCAGTACATTGATGCAGCGAGTTCGGCAGGCAATGATGTGCTTTCAAATATGCGAGCAGCAGATGGTGGTCTTTTGCGCGTTCGTCGTGGCGAAAATGCAAGGGTTGATGCATTTCTTGAGGACTACGCATTTCTCATGAAGGGGCTATTGGCTCTGTATGAGGCCACAGGCGATCCGATGTGGCTCGACGAAGCCAAGGTGCTGGCTCAGCAAGCCCACGATCAATTCTGGGATGATTCGCAGGGTGGTTACTTCGACACGCTGCCTGGCCAGAGTGACTTATTTGTCAGAGCTCGATCTTCATACGATGGCGCGGTGCCCAGCGGTAATTCTGTCATGGTGAGTAACTTGCTCGACTTGTATGAGTTGACCAATGATGCAAGATACCTTTCTGATGCGAGCCGCACACTTGAATCGATCTCACCAATGATCAGTCAAAATCCTGTCAGTACCATCGTGGCAACCACGGCGCTTAATCGCTTTGTGGAAGAGTATCCGGATGAAATTGGACAGCCCTTTATTCTCTCGCCGGGTAATACCAATGCGGTAAGAATGAAAGTGTCTCCAGAAACGATACATCTTGAAAGTGGCGGCTCGGCCACCGTAACTGTGACGCTTCGAATTGCTGATGGTCATCACTTGAATTCCAATCAGCCTGGTAATGAGTTTGCAATTCCGCTCGAAGTCAAATTGGTTGGCGGTGAAGGGGTAACCGCGCAGATGATGTATCCTCAAGGAAAAAGATTTTCTGGGCCGGACGGTGTTGTGAATGTGCATAGCGGAACGATTAGTGTGCCTGTTCAGCTTCTGCGAACTGGCGCCATGCGTGGTGCGCCGAAACTAATGGTTACTTACCAGGTTTGTAATGACAAGATGTGTCTTATGCCAGAAACAAAAACGGCACCAGTTTCTATTAAAGCTAAGTAGTAGGAAGCGTCTGACTGATGAGTAAGAAAAAGCGGATTCGTCTGATCCTGACGGGCGGTACCATTGAGAAAACATATGACGAGCTTTCTGGCTCACTATCAAATCGTGTGAGCGTGTTGGATTACATGCTCAGTCAGTTGCAATTAGAGGGTGTCTCTTTGGATCGGCTCAGTCTGATGAATAAGGACAGCCGAGATATGACTGAAGAGGATCACGAGATGATTGCTGAGGCGGCTATTGGTGCCACGGCCTCCTATGATGGTGTGGTGGTGCTTCATGGGACAGACCGACTGGCACATACGGGTGAGCGGATTGCCGTCGATTCTTCCATGCTCAAAAAACCGGTCGTTCTTACTGGTGCCATGCGACCTTGGATCCTTCGCAATACAGATGCCCGTCAGAACCTCACTGAGGCTCTTTTAGCAGTCATGCTTCTCGATCCGGGGGTCTATGTGGCTATGCACAATAATGTGCTCCAGTTTCCAGGGGTGGTGAAGGACCGGGAACGGGGCCGGTTTGTCCGCAGCACTTGACGAATCGAGCTACATGCCCACAATCGGGGCATGTTCCTGAAATGTCGGGCATCCTCACTGGAGGATCCGCACAGATGAGCCAGAAGACTGGAAACCAATAATGCCATCCCCCCAAGACACTGGCCCAGATAATCAAACGCCTTTTATTCCTGCGAGCAAGAATGTCCTTGAGATTTCTATCAAGGCACTGATTCTTGGCATCGTTCTAGCAGTTGTTCTTTCTGGTGCCAATGCATATCTCGGTCTCTTTGCAGGCATGACTGTGTCGGCATCGATTCCAGCAGCCATTATTTCGATGGCGTTACTACGAATGTTCAAGCGTCGTAGTGTTTTGGAGAACAACATTGTTCAAACAGGGGCTTCTGCAGGCGAGTCTCTTGCTGCGGGTGTCGTGTTTACTTTTCCTGCCCTGGTTCTCATGGGAGCCTGGACTGACTTCAATTACTGGGAAACCACAATCATTGCCGCGTTAGGCGGTTTGTTGGGTGTTCTCTTTACGGTGCCATTACGGCGTGCACTGATTGTCGACAAGCCGTTGAAGTTTCCTGAAGGTGTCGCAACCGCTGAACTTCTTAAGACCGGCGAAAAAGTCTCTGCTGGTGCGGCATGGAGCATTGTTCTTGGCACCTTGATTGGCGCTCTGTTTAAGCTGGGCGCCACCGGTTTTCACCTTTGGTCGGAAACGGTTGAAACAGCCAAGCGTGTCGGCGGAACGTTGACTGACGGTGTCACTGCAAAAGCAACGAGTTTGACCGGTGGATCTATTGTCTTCTTTGGGGCCAGCCTGTCCCCGGCCTTGATTGGTGTTGGCTATATCGTCGGTCTGAATATTGCACTCTTAGTGTGCATTGGTGGCGCTTTAAACTGGTATGTGGCAATTCCGGTCATGGCCAGTGATATGGAGTGGCCTACGTATGAGGTGAGTACCTACGAAGAATGGAGGCATTGGTCGGGTTCGGCGATCGCTGGCCAGGTCTTGACGGCCGCGAAGGGTGATGTGGTTGGTGTTGCTCTCGTGAATGCTCCCATTCCAGGCTTTGCCCTTACATCGGAGCCACAGTGGTTTGATTTTCCGGTTCATCCGGGATCAGATCAGGCTGGGCAAGCGGTCAGTGCTGATAAATGGGCCAATACGATCTGGTCTTCTCGAACGCGCTACCTTGGTGTCGGTGCGATGGTCATTGGAGGATTGTGGGCGCTGATACGACTCTGGCGGAGTTTAATCCGTGGTGTGATGTCCGGGGTGGAATCGTACCGAGAGGTGCGCAGAAACGGTTCTACAACGGTCAAGCGTACCGAGCGTGATACGCCAATGCAGTGGATCATGATTGCGCTCTTGGTTTCTGTGATACCGATTTACTTCATTTTTGTACTTGTGACCAATGGCTTGTGGGGAATCTCCGCCTTCATGGCGATCATTATGCTGATCGCAGGCTTCTTGTTCTCAGCGGTGGCGGCCTATATGGCAGGGCTTGTGGGTTCTTCCAATAATCCTATTTCGGGCGTGACTATTGCAACGTTACTCTTTGCATCGCTTCTGCTCTTAGCCGTTGGGATGGTTGGAAGTGATGGTGCCCGCGCTGCCGTTTTGATTGCAGCGGTTGTTTGCTGTGCTGCCGCTATTGGCGGCGATAATATGCAAGACCTGAAGGCGGGCCATATTCTTGGCGCTACGCCTTGGAAGCTGCAGATTATGCAATTTGTCGGGGTGCTTGCTGCGGCCTTCTTTATGGCGCCCATCCTCAATCTACTTTTGAAAGCCTATGGCATTGGCGATATCACTGTTCCGGGACAGGAACCGTTGGCCGCTCCACAGGCATCACTTATGCAATCGGTTGCCCAAGGTGTGTTCGAAGGCGGCCTTCCATGGAATATCATCTTTATGGGCATGGTGCTTGCAGCCATTGTTATTGCCCTCGATCTTCTTTGTGAATGGCGTAACTTCCGATTCCGTCTGCCGGTACTCGCCGTTGCGGTCGGCGTCTATCTGCCAGTAGAACTGTCAATTCCAATGCTTGCTGGAGGTTTGATCTCGGCCGCAGTCCATCCACGATTGCCAGATGAAGGTGATGAAATGGAAGGTGAGATGAAGGCCAACCTCATGGATATGCGCCAAAGCGGTGAGCGCAACGGACTTCTGTTTGCGGCGGGTTTGATCACAGGTGAAGCGCTGCTGGGCATCATTTTGGCCATACCAATCGTGATCTATAAAGGGAATCCGTTGGACCTCACCGCAATGGGTGGGACAGCAGCAGATGCATTCCCGCTCGACTGGATTGGTATCGTGTTGTTTGTACTGATTATGATCATGCTTGTGCGTGTCGCGACAAGAGGTCTTTGGGCGAAGAAATAATTGAGTTTCGCTGCCGATGTAGGGGCGTCTTCCTATGAGAAGCAAATATAGGACCGCACCTGTTGAACAAAAAGGAATGCCGAAAGGCATTCCTTATATTGTTGGCAATGAATGTGCTGAGCGATTCAGTTACTACGGGATGCAAGGCATTCTGGTCATTTTCATGACCCGATTCCTCACCAATTCCGCGGGACAAGTCGACACGCTTTCCGGTGTTCAAGCACAAGAGGTCTTCCATTACTGGGCTGCTGCTGTATGGGGCATGCCAATATTAGGAGCAATCGTTGCCGACTGGTTGCTCGGTAAGTACATGACGATCATGACGTTCTCGATCGTCTATGTCGCGGGGCATGCATCTCTTGCATTAATGGGGGTGCCTGGCGCTAATCAGGTTGTTGCACCGTTCACGTTCCTAGTGATAGGGCTTATTCTTGTTGCTTTTGGCGCTGGCGGCGTCAAGGCTTGTGTTGGTGCTCATGTGGGTGATCAGTTTGGGCAAATGAACCAACAGCTACTCTCACGTGTTTATAGTTGGTTTTACTTTGCCATTAATCTGGGCTCGGCAGCTTCAGCGATCGTGACACCAATCTTACTTCACAATGCGGGTGTGGATTGGGCGTTTGGTGTTCCCGGTATTTTGATGGCACTGGCAACGCTTATCTTCTGGTTAGGCCGTAAGAAGTATGCCCATATTCCACCAGGTGGATTGGGTTTTGTTAAAGAGGCGGTCAGTGGTGATGGGCTCAAGAGAACGTTGGCTATCTGTCTCATCTTCATGTTTGCCATTCCATTTTGGTCGCTGTATTCCCAGATCGCATCAGCTTGGGTTGTTCAAGCAGAATCCATGGATCGAAAATGGCTTGGAGTCGATTGGTATCCATCTCAAATACAGTTCATTAATCCAGTTCTTATCTTGAGTATGATCCCCATCTTCTACTACGTCATCTATCCAATGGTGAATAAAGTGATTCGCGTCACATCGTTGCGAAAGATTTCGGTTGGTTTGTTTATGATGGCGGCTGCATTCGTCATAAGTGCCTTGATTCAGGGGGCAATCAGTGGCGGACAGGTTGTCTCTGTGACTTCGCAGTCTCAGAATGAGCAATGGTCAGCAGAGAATGTACTCAAGGGCAAAGAGGGTGGCCCCGGTTGGCAGAGCGCCAAACTAGACAAAGCCGACGATGAGCGATCCCAAGATATTGTGATTCGACTTCGGGAATTCCGAAGCTGGGAAGTCGATCGTATCGAGATCAATCCGGCGCCGTATGGAAATGCTGCAGCCTCGCTTGATCTATCAAAAAGCGATTATGCCAAAGAAGTCAACATTCTAGTCGGTGATTCGCCTCAATCAGATGATTGGCGAGAGGTCGCTACCGCAACGCTCAAAGCTGAGGGGACGTTTCAGTCCATTGAATTCAAGCCAACAAAAGCCAGTTACTTGATTGTGAGGGTTGTCTCAAATCATGGAGGAGACGCCGATGTGATTGGTCGCATTCGAGTCATGACCAGTGAGGCGATCCCGTCAGATGAAGCAGCTTCATTGTCGAGTCTGTCGTCCGATGTCGCTTCCATAGGAAGGCAGCCGAGTGTTGCTTGGCAGTTCTTGGCTTATGTCTTTCTGACCATCGCTGAAATTCTAGTATCGATCACAGCATTAGAAGTTGCCTACACGCAAGCACCTCTCAAACTCAAGTCGTTGGTGATGGGCATCTGGTATCTTGCGATCTCATTTGGCAACTTATTTACCGCGCTGGTTAATACATTCATACAGCAAGCAGACGGTACAAGTTTATTGCCGGGAGCAAGTTATTTCTGGTTCTTTGCCATTGTCATGTTGATTGATGCAGTTTGCTTTATCCCAATGCTATTTTTCTATAAGCCAAAGACCTATATGCAAGAGGGCACACCAGTCGATGGTGCGTCAAGCTAGCCGCTTCTAGAATCAATTGATGAGCAGAGAAACTCGGTTAATCTTCAGTCAGTTCTCGGAATGCTGAGATAGAGATAAGCCGTTCATTTGGGGACAAAAGAAGATACGGCGCGGTCTTACTCGATGTGGCCCGAGGAATTTGTAGGCCAGAAATGAGTGAGGCCTCAGCATTACTATCTTTAATAGACTCACGAAGAAGTTGCGTCTTTGTGGCAACAATCAAGGTGTCTGGAGTTGGGCCTCGCACGGCGCCAATGGAGTTTGGTGCAAGCATCATGGGTGAGAATTCTGGCCCCGCAAATGGCGCCCACATCGCCATGCGATAGCGTGAGGGGTGGAAGAACAGAAGTTGCTCACGATTATCCGCCGCCATCACCATGTCAGCGGGTTGGCCAATGAGCATTTGATAAGCCGTTCTCGCTGTCGCATTTTTTGCGAGGGGTAGTACGCGTTTGGATTGACGCGCTGCTGCGGCGGAGGATGCTTCTACGTACACAAGATCGAGCAGGCCACTACGCAGCTTTATGAAGAACAGACCATCGCGGTATCCTGACCAAAATGGCATGAGTAGATCTGCAGATGGTTGGCTCTGGACCCATTGGCTGGCTCCGGTTCGAATGACTAATTCAAAATGTTGAGCGCCTTTTAGACGGCGAGCATAAGCAAGTTGTCCGTTGGGGCCGAATGCTGCTTGTGTATTGATGTGTTCATTGCGAACAAGCCAGCTGATTTTTCCAGAATTCCAATCGACGAGTCCAATCCACCGCGATCCATTGGGCTGAATAGACTCGACTAGAAAACCATCATTATTACTGCCTCGACCTAACAGTAAGGGTTGGTCGAGCGTGAGATGCTGAGCCATGGTTCTATTGATTGGATCGAGTGTCCATATTTTCATACGGGTGGCTGATGATGGGTCAGCATTTGGATCTGCTAAGACCATTGGCCAAGTCGGCGCCACCCCGGATTCGACCGCAAGGAAGCGTCCGTCTGGGCTCACTAAGGGTAATGCAAGCATGTCATAGTCGACCGATCCAAGACGCCAGATCGCAACGGTGGCACCACTGACCGAACTTTGGTTACTCGGCACCGCAGTCATTCCGATCGCTGGTTTTTCGTCTTCGGTTTCGTCGGATTTCGGTGTTGTTTGGCAACCAATCGCCAAAATGAACGCACCGGCGATAACGAGCAAGCTATTTTGAACCGGGGTCATAAATCTTATTATCCATTATTCGCCAGACGAACTCTCTTTTGTAGGTTCTAAGAGATCTTCCCAGTCATCCTGATCAAGCCCGCGTTCAGTTGTTGTTTCGGGCTTTGTTTTTGAACTACTGTCCTGGTCATTAGGAATCACTGGAGGCAGTGGTAGGTCGGGTTCATCTAAATCAATGACGCCTTCTTGTTCGAGATGGCGAAGCTGTCTTTCAGTAATTGGTACCTGCGAATTTTCGTATGGGCTTATCTCACCAAAGCGGGCCTCTTTCATTTGGTCCTTGAAAGCGGCATCAAGTGGACGCGACAGAAGCTCCAGACGCTCGAGGAAAATCTTGTTGTAGTTATCGTAGTTGTCGGATGGAGAATGGACGACGGTGGGCGTTATGAAAGCCAACAACTCCTTGCGCTCTTTGATGTCTTCATTCGAATTGAAGAGCTCGCCAATAAAGGGGATGTCACCAAGCAAGGGTATCTTGCGATTCGTCTCAGATTCCAGCTCTGTAATAATGCCTGAAATGACAACTGTTTGCCGGTTTTCAACAATGACCTGTGAGGTCGTTTGGCGACGGTTGATAATCGAAGCGCCAAATTCCTTTTCCGTGCTGAGATCTGCAAGGGTGAGGTTGATTTCTAGATCAACATCGCCAACGGAAGTAATTCTCGGCCGGACATTGAGCTGAACGCCGACAGAGCGGTACTCATAGCTCTGATTCTGGACGCCAGTTTCCAGTAACTGTGTATCCGTGAGTGTCGGAACATCCTTGCCATCGAAGAAGACCGCTTCTTCGTTGTCAGACGTGAAGATTCGAGGTTCTTGAAGAATTCTAATATCAGTGAGCTCAGCAAGCGCCTGAATGACCACATTCACACTGGTGCCAATATCAAGCGTTGATGTAGAGAAGACGCCGCCCAAGAATTCGGCCATGTTGAATGCGCCAGTGACACCGCCCGCTACTCTATTGTCAGCCAGGGAACTAGAGGCAATGTCGTCATTGCCGATCCTGACGCCCAGCGCAAAATCATCACCGAGTCTTACTTCAACAATTGTTGCAGTAATCATGACCTGCCTTGATGGTTGATCAAAGGCCATAACAAGATCACGAATTGGTTGTTCAAGAGATGCAGGGCAAAGCACCGAGAGGGCATTGCGGCGAATAATAGGCACAATACGCACCTTGCCGATCAATGATGACTCCGGTGATTGATCAGCATTATCCGCGTTCTGACGTCCACCCGACTGCCAAGGGAACGTAATCTCACCACCTTCGGTTGCCTCTCGTCCAGTTCCTGCCTGTTCCAGTTCAGTATCCGCTGGTTGTCCACTGAGTCCTTCATCTGGGCGAGAGAGCCCGCTACCTGAACCTCTTTCAGCCAGTAGCACGTTTAGTTCTTCTGCCAGGCGGACTGCATCTGCATTTTCAAGTTCAATCACAAACGGAAGTCCAGCTGCGGCCGGTTGATCAATCTCTTCAATGATCGAATCAAGAAACGCGAAGCTCTCTTCTGTTTTGCACACAACAAGAAGGGCGTTCTTGTCAGGGAAGGCCTCAAAACGGTAGATGCCGCTCAGGCTCGTGAGTGAGTTCTGGTTGCCTTGTCCGCCGCCACCACCACCACCACCGCCGCCGGAGGATTGGTCAAGTACATTGTTGAGAATATCACGTACCTCTATCGGATCGGCATACTTCAACACGTAAAGTCTCTGGGTGCCCTTGGGGCGAGGTAGATCCCATTGAGTCTTAATGAGTTCGGCAATCTTGGCAACAATCTCAGGTGCTGAAGAAATGGTGACCGTGTTCTGTTGAACGTTCACCGCAACTCGTAGTTCAACATCGAGTCCTGAAACGCTCCGCGCGTTGCCACTATTTGATCTGCTCGTATTGCCCCGACTTGATGAGCCACGATTTGATGAGGAGGATCGGTTTGTGCTTGATTCTTCAAAAAGATCAGCGATGTTCTCGCTCACGCTTTCAGCATCAGCATGCTTGAGTCTGAACGTTCTTATCTCGGTATTGACCCACAGTTGATCAAGTTCATTGATTACTTCTTGCACTTGCTGGCACAAGCCAATATCACCTAATACAACAATTTGATTTGATGTTTCATCAACTGAAATTGTTGCGTATTGGGGCCGGATTTCTTCGAATTGTTCGACAATTGCTTCGGCAGGACTTTGCTTGACAGCAAAGACCTTGAGAACGATTGAGCCGCGGTCCAGTCTACCCATGATTGATTCACTGGCTGGAATGACTGGTATAGAACCGAGTTGTTCATTGATTTTACTGAGCGTGCCAATAATGATGACATCTTCTCGTTCGATGACCGCAACATTCTGTAGCTTGAATGCATTGAATATAAGATCAAGTGCTTCATTGGCGGGCACGGGCTTATCATTCATGATCGTAATTGTCGCATTCTTGAGCGTCGTTTTCTGATCGAGTGGAATAACAATCTTGCCAGTGATTTCCGCGATGAAGGGGAGGGTTTCCTCAACCGTTGCGGCATTGAATGTCAGTGGCACCATGCCCTCTGGTACATCGCGCCGACCGTTCATGCTGCGTGAAGTACGCATATCAACTTGCAGATACTCAGCATCCTTGGGGTCAGAGGAGGGTTCCTGAGCTTCTTCTTTGTCAGCTTCATTTACTGGAGCCTCTGTCGCAGGCTCAGCGTCCGTATTGGTAGCGACATCAGCCGGTGTATCATTTTCCGATGCAGAGGGAGAAGCACTGCTAGGTGGAACAGGCGAAGGTCGCTCGTCATCACCTTGTGCAGAGGCAGCAATCAATGCGGTTAAGAGCAGTGCAATTGGTCTAGATCTCACGTTCCTCTCCTTCGAGGCAGATTGGGTTTTACTCGGCATCAGAGTCACCGGTCTTTTTCTTTGGTTCTGGCTCATCTGAGTTCTGATTCTCCAGAGCTCTTTGGAGAGCCTTACTTGTTTCTTGCGCAGCGCTACTGATCGCATCGGTGGCCTCGGAAAGAGAATCCTCTAGCATTTTTTTGGCTCTCAGGCCGGCCTTACCATCGAATGTTGCATCAGCGTTGGGCTCACCAGTATTGGACTCATCAGCATCTTGTGGTGTTGAGCCGATCGGTCGCATCAAGGGTGATTGTTCAGGGTTGTTGGTGTCCGGGACTTCTATTAACTCTAGGCCAGTGGGCTTTTGACCAGTGGCTACTTTGGACCATGGGCCTTCACTGTCTCTTTCAAAGACAGGTACTTCGTACTCACCCCATTTTGTGGTGCTGTTTCGTTGCCAAGCAACGCGAGCAGCCTTTGATGAGACAAAGCCAATCAAACGCAATTGATCGCTTTCTTGGTTGAGCCGAACTCGGATGGGTCCCTTAGAGCCACCGTCAAACCATGCTTCAAAACCAGCAAGTGCAATGAGATCAGGGCCACCATAGTTAGCAGGGGCTTCGCTTGGCCCCCGAGGTGCGACTGGCTCCACTGGTTCAGCTGCCTTTGGCACGATTGCGGGGCGTTGAGCAACCCGTCTTGGTGTTGGCCATGGTTTTACGTCGCGTTGATTGAAGGCATACCGGCCCTCATAGTTCTCAATGCTAAATTCCCTCAGGGCAACACTCTCTACAACCAAATTGTCAAGGCGTTCTTGTGCTGCTTTCGGGTCCGGGTTTGACCGAGTCATAGCGATAATGACTGGCGATATTGCCCAGACCAGAAAGATCAAACCAACCCCAATACAAGTCAAACTGACAGCAAGAGAAGCCGTTAAAGTTTTGTTCTGGCCAAAGGAGGGTTTATAAGTGGATCTTGATCCATGTTGTCGTGGGTGCGGGGTCATATTAAGTGCCCCTCGATCTGTCGCCTTGGCGCCACGCTTCAACTTCAATAGTGACCTTCAGGACACCGTATGTATTGGTTCGATTGACGACCACTTCACTCACAGAGTCAATGACAGGATGCGTTTCTAAGCCAGCAATAAATTCCGCCAGTTCTGATGCGGGAAGTTCAAGAGTCATCACGCTACGTACAGTCGATATGGGGCGGGTCTTCGCAGATCCTCCAAGTGTCCCGACTTTATATTGTTTGCCGCCAAGTGTGTTTGTTGTTTGCTTTCGAATGCTTAGTTCGGGCGTATTGAGTACTTCATTGATTGCAGATTCAAGTTCGAGTTCTAAATTCCCTCGCGTGCCAGGATACTCGACCTCGCCAATAGAAATGATAGTTGTTCGTAAGCTTGGGCTCAGCGTGCTGTATTGCTGAACCAATGAAACTTTCTGATCAATGGCATCAGCTTTAGCATTGAGTCTGACAGCGATACTGCCAAACGTTTGCGCCCATATCAAATAAGCCACTACGAATGCAAGGCACCATGTTGTCCCCTGCATGGTGGGTGACATGTCTTCGTATTGATCTACAAATTTTCCCCAGTATTGTTTCATGAGCCGCCGGTTTTCTTCTTTTCTTGTAAGTATTTAAAAATGAGACCTTGTTCGTCTTTGAGTCGTTTTTCCAGTTCAGGATCATTTTTGAACGAGCGTCGAGCATTCATCACTTCACGTAGAATCTGTTGGAGTTCATCTTGGCTCATTGATTTGAGCTGCTCTTCAGTCACGACTGGGGGTATCGTGCCGGTGGACCGTGCACTTGTATCGCCCCCTCCGACGCGACTTTCGGCGCCATCGCGGGCGAATGCAGTATTCGTATTGCGTCCGCGATCAAGTCGAGCTGCGATCTCGGTGTCTTCTTGATCGTCCTCGTTGGCAATGGGGGGTTCTGTAGGCGTAGGTTGAGCTGGCGATGCAGAAGTTGTAGCGATCGTTTCATTTTCTTTGTCAGAAGATGGCATGCCAAACTTCCGATGTCGAAGTGTGTTGTCATCAGTCCAATCAGTAGAGTCGCCGGGCTCATACTTTGCGATGGTGTATGGGTTTGCTACTTTGCAACTGATTTCAAAAGTGTAGGTTCCACCAGACCCCTCTGGGTCCTTGCTGATTTTAAAGTCTTTAAAAATATTGCTCTTTACAAGATTGCTGCCAAATTTTTGAATAAGCATATAAGCCGCTGCTTCGCTACCACGTCCAACAGCGACACCTTTGATTTGCAGATCTTTGTTGTGGATGAGTCTGAGAGAGTCAATTTCAACACCGTTTGGTGCATGTCTCACGATGTCACTGGTGAGTTTAGACATTGGCCATGTCTCATTCTTCAGTGTTCGATACATAGACATGGTGTTATTCAAGGGTTGGCTTGCCGCAAGTTGAGCATCGATGTCGCCATAGCGAATGGAAAGGGCGCCAAGGCGTAGACTTGCAAAGAAGATTGGTCCAAAGGCGAGAAGAATAATGCATGCAATGAGGATCATCTTTGCTGTTTTCTTGTGCCCCAATGTCTCACTGAATTCTCGAAGACGCGATCTTTCCGCTATTGGTGGGGTGAAAAAGAGCTCCGTCGCATTGGTCATTGAGCCTGTGTAGGCAAGGAGTGCCCCCAGGCATGTGCCCCAGCGTTGCCACCAAGAAACATCATTTGACGTGTTCTTGATCACATTGCTCAGCTGATTACATTGATCTTCGCTGATGAGTAGTCCATTTATATGGCCATGAACCATGCGTTCTCGAACCCATGCGACCTGTGATTCCGTTGTGTCTAAATCAATACCTTCATGGAGAGCGGTTTCGCCTAGGGCACGTACAACGGCATCAGTCCATAAGGCATCGCCTGTGGCGCCTGGAGCGACATGCTCACGGGTCGCACGAATAGCAAGGCCAGTTTCTGTCTCCATACAGAGCGCGAGGCCGCCTGTGGCTCGATCGAGTCTCAGCAATGGGTGGGCGAGGTTCGTCCGAAGGGCAATCGCGGTAATCGCAACTGCATCTGAGACGTACCTGCATTCAGAATTCAGCTCAGGAAGGTGTTGATGACTCGAATCTTTGCCATCAGGCCATGCAACAATCAACCCTTGATTTGTAGAAGTCTTGTGAGCCGGTTCTAGTAAGGTCACGGCGATTCGATGGGCCGGAATATCTTGTTCAAGGAGCGCTTCTGCTTGCAGGGCGAGTGCCGATTGGAGTTCCAAATTAGAGCCATCGTGTAGGTCGCAGGCCCGGCAGATAATAGTGCCCGATGAGAGTACGCAAACGACTTCTTCAATTTCAGTGCTTCTGAGCAGATTGACGGGATCGCTCGTTTCTTGCGTGGACACGACTTCGAGATTGCCGTCGATAAATGACGTAATCATCAGCAGCCACTGATCTCCATCATGCTGAAGGCAGGCAATTTGGCGATCGCTGACCTCATCGGTATTGCTACCGCGAGAGCCGAATCGCTTCTTGATGTCCTCTATCGATTTGATCATTCTTCGCGGTACTCCAGAATCCGGATGGGGAGGGTAGAACGATCGACAACGGCAATAATTTCAACTTCTAGCCCAGAAAGATCGGATCGGCCAATTGAGCTGATTGTGAACACATTGCTTGAAGTATCGAGATAGAAGGACATCTGTTGGACATCCTCTCGCTCCATATCAGGCCCATCCAGCAGATTCATCATGCTGGTAATTCCCTGAGAGCGGCGTCGCATGCGGATGATCTCATCCACGAGCATTGGATCATCGGGGAACATATCGCTCAGGAGATCCTCTGGGACCGTATTGATGTTTAGTTTTCCATATTGCACCTGATATCGAGGGAACATGGAGCATTCGCTGAGTATTCGTCCAATCTCATCATCAGTGAGCAGCTCGACATCATCACCACTGGAATTGATCGGATTTGTGATGAGGTTTTCGAGTGTGAACCCTTCAGTCTCAGATGAAGCGATCACCTGTTCCGCCTGTTCGATGGAGATATTAATACGCTCAGCGAGATCCTCAGGAAGCGTCTCAGCAAGAACGAGACGAGGTAGCCCTGACTGGGTCGCGCCCCATCCGCGGGAGTAGGGCGTGATGCGCTGGCTCCAGCCTGCATTTAGAATGCCATCCGGCTCATCCTCGGGGAGCGTCATCAAGGCATCATTCTCGCTGGCATCGAGCCGATTATTCAGGTTCCAGTCTTCGCCTCGAAGATCGATTGGATCGATGCCAGCAATCAGTTCTATCTCAGCCATGCTTTGTACAGGCCCGTTGCGAGGGTTATATGGATTGTCGAAACCGTTATACCAGTCTCGCTCAGCGCCAACTAATCCTGTAATTTCGTCGTCTTCGTCAATCCAATCTTCAATTGCTTCAGGCACTCCGACTGGCGGACTATCAAGTAAGAATAAGAGGAACTGACGAGCATTGCCGTTGATGTTGAGCTTGGCATGCTCATCCATCGGGCCGAGGTAGGTCTGGCCATCGATATGATGGCGGATGATCCAGGAGGCATTTTTAGTGGCGCCATCAGCGACCGCATCAAATGCACGTGTCATTGCCCAGGCGTTATTTGGATCGGGTGATTCAGTGAAGTCAGCCATTGCTGAAATTGTTTGTTCAAGGCCAGCGCGAGCAGCCCAACGAGCTTGAATGCGCTGAACAGCTTCTGCCCCCTGAACAGCTTGTCGATAAGCAAAAATTTGCACACTACTGGCGATTAGGACGCCAATAGTCAATGACCAAATGACGATCAGAATAGCGCTACCACGATGTCGCGGTGGTGTTCTTGGATTGCTTTGCACAAATTTGATCGTTCTCAACAGCACTAGTCTCTCTCTTCAATTGAATCAGGGTTGGAGCCGGGCGCTTCCTTGCCGCCCGATGAACCGCTAGGGCGACTGTCAATGGGGTCACTACCACCGCCACTGCCGTCACTACCACCGCTGCCACCACCACTGCCAGTATTGCCGCCACTGCCGCCGCTGCCGCCAGTATTACCGCCACTGCCGCCGCTGCCGCCACTACCGCCGCTGCTTCCATTCTCACCGCCGGCGCTGTTTGATCCGTCACCGCTCGATGAATCGGTACCATTTTCTTCGTTGTCACCCTGCGCGGCATTGATTTGATCGCGCATGTCACTGATTTCCTCGTCTTCCTCTTCCTCTTCTTCTTCTTGAGGTTCGAAGAGATCAGCAGGTGGAATGACTCGATCAAGCGGCACGATTGTGCGCAGTGTAGCGAGAGGACTCTCTAAAACATTGCTTAACTCATCCTCCCCTGTCGCGATCACTGTAATTCGGATGGCATGTGGGATGCCGTCTTCATCACTGTCCCAGTAGTCAACCCAATCTTCGCCGTCATAGGCTTCGAGATTCAAACTGATGACACCGAAAACAAGTGGTGTGAGGACGCCGCCGCCGTATGGGTTTGTATCTGGTACTGGATCTCGTCGTTGCCAGAGTACTGAGCCTTCATCGTCATCTTCGATTCGGTATTGCGTTTCATATTCAGCACCTTCGCCCGCGTAGTCGCTTTGTCGAATGTCTCGCAAGCGTAGATTAAAGAGTAGTAGTTCATCTCGAGCCATCTCTCCAGCAGCAGTTCGCTCAAAATTATCTACTAACAGTAACTGAGTCTGAAAGAGATCATCTCGTCGCAGCACAGAGATGACATCGCGCCGTATCGATTCTAATGCAGCATCTGCTCGAGCAAAGGCATTGGCCCGAAGCCGAACCACTGACTTGGCGTTTGCAAGAGAGCCGAGGCTCGTGCTTATGGTTCCAAGGAGCATGGCTGCAACAAGTCCGGCAACCATGAGCTCAACTAAAGTGAAACCACCACGATGAACGGTTCGTCGCAAGGGTAGCTTCTTTAAGATGGAGCCTTTGTTATGCATCGATTTCGAGATACCTCATATCACGATCAACTGGAAGCATTGGGGCTCTTGGGGTTTCCTCTTCTTCTTCTCCGATGCGGCGGGCAATGCTCGTCGTGACCTCAATAGAGCGTTTTTCTTTTCCAACAGGCCAGCTCACGATCGCCACGACATCATAAGGTTCTTGATCACTGCGGTAGTCAATGTCGAGCTCATATGAGAATCTTTCAAACGGCGATTCAAAATCTCCATTGGTGCCAAGCCGGTACTTGTCGGGGCCTTGTACAACAACCATCGCGAGTAGTTCATCAGCGAGCCATGCTGCGACGAGTTTTTGTTCGCCGCCAGCTTGCGCAATAAGTGATCGTGATCCAATAGTCATCACAACGCCAAGGCCAAGCGCTAGTAAAATTGAACCGAGTACGACCTCAAGAAGGGCGACGCCATGTCGATGAGAATGAGATTGGCGATTGATCACCATTCCTCCCATCTTTGTCCGGTTTCATTAAGGTCAATTGGTAGACGTTTTGACATCCCAGCTTCACTTGTTTCTGTAATGTTGGGAGATATTTCGTGAGCGGCAAGAGAGACCGTATGAATCTGCCCGTTGGGATCCTCTAAACGAATTTCAATGGAGGGCCGTGGCATGTTGGCGCCAATTGGTAGGGGGTATTCAGCGATCTCAGCCATTTCACCGTCAGCTTTCACTGACACTAATCTTGCCACTTGTGGTTCAGGAAAGATGACCGAAGGGAAGTTTGGTTCGATCTCCCAAACAGGAAGAACATCATCAAGATCTTCGTTGCGATTAAGTGAGACAACTCTAAGCGTGCCCTGTTTGCCGCCTTCATCCCAGCGGAGGGCAATTGGATTGCGAGAAAACTGATTGCGTTGCGCAAAGACGATGAGTAAATCAGCAACACTTTCAACGGTATGGTCGAACACTCTTTTGGTGGTCCCCATAACACGGCTGATTGTGAGTGACGCTAAAAGTGCAAGAAGCAGTGATGCGATGAGAATTTCAACCAATGTAAAACCGCGCCGCTTGCGGCGGGTTTGGGCAGAAGTTGTTGGCATTAATCGGATCATTTCGAAATATTTTCTTAGTGGCTTGATTCAATATCTTCTTGATTCTCTTCTCCGCCAGGCTCGCCGCCGTCACCATAAGAGACAACATAGAAAGTGTTGCCGTCGTTGATGACTTCAAAAGGGTTTCGCCAAGGATCTAAGAGATCGTCTTCGCCGAGATAGCCACCACTGACTAGATCGCTCAGTTCAAAGTCATCAGGGAGTCCACCCAATTGCTCATCGAGTATGTACAAACTGACCTGTGTCTTGACCTTCTCGACTTGGGCTTCTGCAATTTTTCGCTGTGATGAGAAAAACCGTCCCATGACGTTAGGTAAAATGAGCGTTGCCATCAGTGCAATAATCATGACCACAATCACAATTTCTAGCAGCGTAAAGCCGCGTCGAATCTGCTGACGCATGTGGTATATCGACCTATTTGGTAGCCGGGTATTCATCTTGATTTCTCCAAGCATTTAGTTGGTCCTTGATATGGACAACGTGGCTAGTCCATAAGTGATTGCAGTTCAATCAGAGGTAAAAGAATCGCAGCCAGAATAAAGCCTGCAATAACAGCCATAAATATCAATAAAACTGGTGGAAGGGCCTTGGCAAACAACTTTAAGGATGCATTGACCTGTCGATCGAATGCATTGGCTGAGTGCAAGAGCATGCGTTCAAGTTGACCAGTGCGTTCGCCAAGATTGATGACCTGAATAAGCATCGGCGGGAAGAGGCCGCATTTTTCTAAAGGTGCTGCAAGTGATTTGCCCGCGGTGACTTCTTCACTCACGTCATCAATTGCCTTCATGAGGGCGGCGTTGCCCAAGGTATCTCGTGTGATATGCATGCCTTCTAAGATGGGTAGGCCGGCAGCAGAGAGCGTTCCAAGTGTGCGTGTAAATCGTGCAACGGCCACATCGCGGGTGAGTTTTCCCATAAGAGGAATTCGAAGTTTGAAAGTGTCAAGGCGAAGACGGTTGGCAGGAATTCGCACCCAACTGATCCAACCGAAAATAAGCAGCCCAATAATAACCAGACAAAGAAACCAATAGCTCTCCACAAATTCAGAGCCACCTAGCACGACTTTTGTGGGCCATGGCAATTCCATGTCGCCAGCAAGGGGCGCAATGACTCGTGGCATGAGCACTGTTGCCAGCACGACGATACTGACCAGAATGAGCACGGCTACGATCAGTGGATAGAAAGTGGCGCCCAGCAGCTCTCGCCGCAATTCTAATGATCGGTCTAGTAGGTCTGCTAGTTGGTGCATGATTTCACTTGCGCGTCCGGACGCGTCGGCTGCACGCAGCATGCCCACAATCATTTGATCAAAGGGGGGGCCGTATTTTTGAGCGGCTTGATGTAGTTGCTCGCCAGCCTCTACGCGCTCAATGAGAAAGTCAAGAATGAAGGGCATCCCTTTGCCAGTCGCTTGCTCTCGAATCGTACGCATCGCTTGCATCAAAGGTAGGCCAGCTTCAAGAGCAGTTGCAAGCTCCCGAATAAAGGTTGCTGTTTCAGCACGAGAGAGGCTGGGTCGAGATGATCGTGCTCGTATGTCACCCGTTGATTCTGTTGCTCGGTTGCTAGAACGGGTTCGGGTTTGCTTCAATGAAAGAGCTGTTTCGCCTCGGCCGGTCAGTACACGGACAGCCTCTGCGCGGCTGTCAGCTTCGAGCACCCCGCTACGTTGGTCTCCAGACGTCGTACGACTTTCATATGCAAAACTGGGCATGTTTGACTTAGATATCCTCGGTGTCCTGGGTTGCTCTCAAGACTTCTTCAACAGTAGTGACACCTTCTATAGCGCGACGTATGCCATCTTCTCGCATTGGCACAAAGTTTTCTCCCAGATGCTTGCGTAGTTCTGCTGTTTGTTTGTTATCAGCGATAGCACGTCGAAGCGTTCCAGAGATGGTGATGACCTCGAAGAAACCGATACGGCCATAGAATCCGGAGTTGCCGCATTCGTCACAGCCGACGGGCTGGTGGGACATGCCATTGAATCTGGAAAGTTCTTCGGGTGTGAGTCGATGTTGAATTTCTTCGGGCATGGGAACTTTAACGGCGCAGTGAAGACATAGCTTTCGCCCGAGTCGTTGCGCTAAGAGTCCCTCGATGACAGAGGCCACCAAGTATGGTTCAGCGCCCATATCTACAAGGCGGCCAATTGAGCTAATTGCATCATTGGTATGGATGGTAGAAAAAATCAGGTGGCCAGTCAGTGCCGAACGAATTGCGATATCTGCGGTTTCTCCATCGCGAATCTCGCCAACGAAGATGACCTCTGGGTCCTGTCGAAGAATGGCTCGGAGGCCTGTCGCAAAGCTTAAGCCTCGTTTGGGGTTCACAGGCATCTGATTGATCCCTGCGAGTTCGTACTCCACAGGGTCTTCAATCGTAATGATTTTCTTTCGAGGATCGTAGAGTTTGGTGAGAGCTGCGTAGAGCGTGGTTGTCTTGCCCGAGCCTGTTGGGCCAGTGACGAGCACAAGTCCATGGGGCTTGGCGATCAAGTGGTCGACCGTGTCCATGAGATCATCGCCCATTCCCAGGGCTCGAAGATCTAGCGATTGCGTGCTTTTATCAAGGATACGCATGACCACTGATTCGCCGTAGAGAGTGGGGACAGTGGACACACGAATGTCTACTTTGCGTCCCTCAAAACGAAGCGTGATATGTCCGTCTTGCGGCACATAGCGTTCCGCAATATTCATGCTGGACATAATCTTAATACGGCCAATGATCGCAGGCTGCAGGTTCTTTGGTGGCGGAGGTTTCTCAACCAGCACGCCGTCTACTCGGTACTTAACTTTGAGCTCATTTTCGAATGGCTCTACATGGACATCTGAAGCGCGTGATTGAACTGCTTCAAGTAGAAGGAGATTGACCAGGTTCACCAGTGTTGGCTGTTCAGCCATTCTGTGTAAGTCATCAGCTTCAATAGCATCCAAATTATGATCGAGCATTGAGTCTCGATCACCATCTTCATCAGCAAGGCTTTCTGCAATACGTGCAGCGGTGGTGCCGTAGTGGGCTCTCATTAACTCAGCAAAATCTTTGTCATCCATGCCTAAGCGGATAATTGGTCGACTGACGAGCGCTGTTAACTCATCAAGTGCAGTGATATCTAATGGATCCAGCATGGCAACACGAAGTCGCCCGTCATCAAGAATGGCTAATGGCACCACACGTAGGCGTACTGCTATGTCAGCGCTGATCAGTGCGATGGCATCAATCGATGGTTCAAGGCTTTCCTCGGTCCAATCGATGCCAAATGTCTCGCAACGCTTACGTAACGAGGCAGTGTCGTTAGAGTTCGCTAGAGGCTCATTTTGAACTGTGTTTGGCAGTTCAGTGGACTCGGTAATGGAATGATTTTCAGCCATTGTCGCCTATGGAAAAATTGTGCAGTGAGAAGTTAAGAGTTGTCTTCGCTGGATTCTGTATTCGTCGAATCTTTTTCACTGTCTGAATCTTCAGACTGAGTTTTAGATTTCTTTTTGTTTTCTACATCATTGCCTGGAGCACCGGTAGCATTAACGCGGCCTCTGGAGTCGACTTCCTCGCCGGTAGATTTGAAATTGTTAGCAGCTGAAGCTTTGTTTCCATTCTGTGCCCCTTTGTCTGGGATTCTCACTGGATTGACGCGGCGTTCTTCACGGGGAATCCAACGCCTTGCACCAGGTAGCTCAGCAAACTGCTCTTCTGACAGGAGGCCTCTGAGCTGCGAAATGTATTGGCGTGAAAGCTCATCTCTGGCTCGGATGGCATTGCGAATGTCATCGAGTCCTTGTCGCGGAATTGGCTCGCCGAGGCGACGCATCATGGCAACCTCGGCCGTGGCTCGAGGTTTTTTGGGCTCGTCTCTTCGTATTGCTTCAAGAAGATCAATGTTTGAAGCCTCTAGTTCAATGCCGTACTGCTGCATGAGAGCGACAATAGATGTAATCACATCTGGATCGAGATCCTCTCTGATGACAGCGTCTTCGAAAATTCGTTCAGCTGGAGTGGATCTAAAGACGCGAGGGTAGCTTTTCTCCATGACTTTATTGAAAAAAGCGTCCGCTTCAGCAGCCGGTAACGCATCTGAAATAAGTTGGGCATACTCATCATTCACTTCCCGCACCTGGACTCGCAGGCGAGAAATTTCATCGATTTCAATGAGGTTCTGTTCAGCGTCTCGTGCAGTTGGATGCATGAGCCGCTTGATATCTTTAGGAGATCCATAAAGCGCTTTCGTGCGCTGCGTCAGCACATCATGAAGTTTGTGACCATATTGATCAACTACGAGATCTGACTGTTCTTGATATTGGCGATCAAGCTGCATGTCGCGGTAGATACGAATGAGATCAGTGCTTTCACCTGAGAAGCGTCCTTCATGAAGGTGCTTTTCGCGGTAAAGCCGTTGTTCGAATTTAGGATAGAGCTCTAGTTGGTAGGGCATGAGAATGACTTGCACGTTTCCAAGAAGCTCTTCGCCGAGTGCATCTCTTTTGACGAGCCATTGGGAGATTGGTACAAGCACAAGATCGAGTAGACGATCTTGGTCATCTTTCATCTCCAAAATTTGTTCTCGCATGCCCTCAATCTGTGCAGACATGCCCTCGAGGCCCAATTCAAATGTATCGTTATAGTCGTCGAAAAGTGTCTCGACGATCATTGCTTGGCTGGGGTCAAGTTGTAAGCCTTCTACGAAAATCTGAACGTCGCGTGTCATGTACTCTGGTCGCATAGCGCGTGCAATGCTGGTGGCTTCTCCGAGCTGCGCATTGGCACTTCCTGGTTGCAATAAGAGTGCTGAAGTGGCGAGCACCAGGCAGGCTGGAAGGGCGCATCGTAGTGATCTGTAGAGGGGGCTAATCTTTCTCATCGTGGTAACTCCTGCCTCTGTTAAGAGGCATATATTGTTGGGCTGACTCGAAGGCAGTATCCCAGTTCTTTTGGCCGTTTGGGCCTCTCCGCACATTCAAATCTGGGTGCTCTGCAGACTCATCAGTGCTCACTCTCCATCACTTCATCCGGGGTTACATGGCCGCCTTCTTGGCCCCCAATTCACGAACAATCCCGGCTGCGGCTGTTGAACGTCTAAAAACAGTTTCTTATGCAAGAGAATCGGCAAATGAGTCGCTTTGGAGTGAGTGGAGAAATCGAATGATCCTGCAGACTTGCCAAAGTATTGATATCGATCCGCTGAGTATTGAAAAAAGGGGTTTTTAGGGGTCAAAAAACGGTATTTAAGAGGTCGTATTGTCTTTGAGACGAGATTGGCCAGCCATTGGTTCGATTTCTACGGTTTACCACCAATATCAGCCATCTCAGCAGCCTTAGATCGACGTCAAAGGGGCTGCAAGATGATAATCAGATGCCCAAAAACACCAATTTTGGCATAGAAAAACGGATCTAGCGATACCGTATCCAGCGGATCATTTCGAATGGGGATGGAGCTTTGCCCTGCATCAGTACGCCAACGCGGAAGACCCTTGCTGCTGCCCAGATCATACAGATCACAGAGAGATAGCCAATGATCAGTGTGGCGATAATCTCCGCTATAGCAATGGGTTCCGCACTTCCTGCGACCCGAAGAATCATCACGAATGGAGTCAGAAAGGGGATGTAGCTTGTCACAACGGCAAGCCATCCGTTGGGCGCCTCGCTGATCGGTGCCCAAAGGATGAGTGGTATCAGAAGAATAATGGTGGCTGGTCCCAGTAGTGCCTGGGCATCACGGAGTTCGGTCACAGCGCTTCCAATCGCCGCCATAAATGAGGCCAAAAGGAAATAGGCCATGATGAAGTAGAGCAAGAACCAAAGCAGCACGATCGGTGGAATGAGGTCAGTCTGAGCCAATGCAGCCAATCCGACAATACAGAGGCCTCCATACATGATCAGCATGACGAAGCTCACTAAAGCTTGTCCGAGTAATTTTCCGCCCATGAGCTCTAAAGGACTCACCGCACTCAGAAGCACCTCCATAACGCGATTGGATTTTTCTTCGATCGTTGAAGTCAATAGGAAGTTGCCACATGTAGCAGTGATGATCCAGAGCATCACCATGAAGATAATCGGTATCAATCTCTTTAAATCTTGGCTCTCTCTGACCTGTCCGCCATCTTCAGCTAAGCGACTCGCTTGGATACGAGGCCGCGACATGAGGTTGACTATCGTTTCGTAGCCATAGCCAGCATTCTCGACACGGGCTTGTACGACTGCATCTTGCAGTGACTTTTCGATGACCGTGGTGTGATTTGGGCTCATGCCAGGTGGTAGCAAGAGTTCAAGTGATGGCTTGTCTTCAAGATCTGGTTGAAAGACTGCTTCAGGAATGATGGCCAAGGCAATAAACTCGCCATCAAGTACTTCCTTTCTCAGTCGATCTATTTCACTTGGGCTAAACGAGACAATCTCTATGTTCGTTGGGATCTTGCCGGAGATCGCCGCCATTTGGGCAGCAGGATTTCCTGCAAGCAATGCCTCCGGTGTGATGTTTGGGGCGTTTATGCTGGGTAGATTGCTTGTTGTACTTTGCTCAGAAAAATCGGAAGAGGCGGGGGTCAGTTCTTCTTGCAGCGGTGCTTCTACCAGCCCGCTTATATCGATGAGTGCCATGCGGCCTTCGAGTGGCAGGGCGCTGGGCTTCAAAAGTAAAACGCTGATTGGTACCAGCGCGATGAGAAACAAAGGCACGATGAGCACGCCAATGATGAATGCTTTTGTAAGTGCAGTGTGCTTGAATTCACGCCACGCAACGATCATTGCTCTGCGGATCATGGTGTATGCTCCACGATCAATCCCGCCTCATTCTGCGTAAAGCCGGCTCGTGCATGAGCAGCCGCCTCTGGGCCTTGATCATTTCTTACTTGCTCGACAAAAATTTCTTCGAGGCTCGGGCGTCTTAATCCAATGGAGTGCATTTGATGTTCTGCAACAAGGCGTTGGAGGACATCGTGGGGATCTACTTGTTTCTCCAAATGTACTTCTACAGAACCATTTTGAGAGACATTGGTATCACGAACGCCTTGAATTGAAGTGAGGTCGGCATTGAGATTTGTGGGGCGAGCTTCAATGGTACGAGGATCAAAACGAGCATTAATCTGATCCAGGGTTCCTTCCAAGAGAGTTGCGCCATGATTAATCAGGATGATTCGATCACAAATCTGTTCAGCCTGATGCAGTACATGTGTAGAAAACAAAATGGTGCGACCTTGCTCGTGAAAATCAGTGATGAGATCTCTCAAGAGCACCATGCTTACCGGATCAAGGCCACTAAATGGTTCATCAAGTATGAGTAAATCTGGTTCGTGCATCACTGCGGCAAGAAACTGTATCTTTTGCTGCATGCCTTTACTCAGCGTTTCGCATCGCTGGTTTGCGACATCAGGTAGTTCGACGCGTTCGAGCCAGTGATTAATAAGACTGGGCAGGCCACTTGCTTTTTCGCCTTTGAGCTTAGCGATATACGTTAAGAATTCTGCGACCTTCATCTTACGATAGAGACCGCGTTCCTCAGGGAGATAGCCGATGCGAAGCTTGGCTGAAAGTGCCGATTCATTGAGCACCTCAATTTGCCCCGCATCTGGGTAAATAATTGACATGATCATCCGAATCGTGGTGCTCTTGCCAGCACCGTTCGGACCTAAAAATCCCATCAGCGAACCCTGCGGAACTTCAAAAGTCAGATCGCTGACAGCTTTGGTTTGCCCGAATCGCTTTGAGACACCGTTGATAGAAATGGCTGCGTTCTGCATGCCGGGGTTTGTTTTCATCTTGTTGATTGAGTCATTCTATGACCCATGAGGTTTTATGAGTGTGTTGGCGCTAGCCATTATGGCTCATTGGATCTTTTCTTGTACTTTTTCGGGCAAAGAGACTTGGCTTGGTTTAACTGTGTTGAGTGATATTCGCAAGAAATCCACGTTGAGGGTGGTTCCATCCTGCTGCACAGTTACCTTTCTGAATAACTTGAGTCCTTGTTCTGTCTTCCAATCGTCGAAAAGGTAGGTGACTGTCGTACTCTCCATCCCATCCGGGTTGTGTTGCATCTGGAGGGCTTTTAAGAGTCCGGTTGAGGTTGAAAAGAAGGCGCTATCTGCATCATTGATTGAGTCTGGATGACTCAGAGAAATGGCATAGCAATCAGTTCCAGCAATGGTCGCGGCACCGGTTGTGGCTGCAATCTGAAAATGGTCTTGAAGGCGGATGGTCAGTGCATGCAAGCATCCATAGGTTTTCAGGTTGTCAACAGTCGTTTTATCCAGGATTTCATAATCACTGCCATCCGTTTGCCAGCCAGTGGTTCCATTTGATCCATAGGTGGTTGAGGCGGTACCTGAGATCTGATGCACCTTTATTTTGTCTGGTGCCATCCACCAGGAATTAATCTTGGCTTCGGTATCAATTTGCCCGGTGACAAGAATGACGGACAAATGTGATTGGGTGTGGATTGATTTAATCGACTCAATCAGCTCCATGCCACCCATTGCCTGAGCTGCTCGGGCAAGAACCTGGCGGGCAGGTGGCATCCCCGGTTCTGTATTGGGCTCCTGAGTCTGTTGCCAGCCAGCGGCGACGATGATTAAAGGCATCACAAGGCAAACCAATCGGATGCTTCTGAAGGGTGCGTATTGGCTTCGGTTTGTTTTCAATAGGACCTCTCGTTGGGAAGCGAGGTGAGATTGGTACCAAGCAAAGTCACTTCCAAAGGTTATCCTAGCACCGTGTTGGGTTGCTGCGGATCTGACTCGGAGGTGATCCTCGTCACCCAGGAACCTACGTTTTTGGGGCCAAAAAGAGGAGGCGGCTCCATCCGTTCATCCGGATAGAAGGTTGAAGGACGTTCTTGTCAGGTCTATCCTCTGCATATGTCGAACAACATCCAGTCTTCTCAGAGTAGCTCCTTACTTCGTCAGCTTGAACAGCGGGTTTTGATTGCTGATGGCGCTATGGGCACAGCTCTTCAAGGGCTCGATCTGCAGATCGAAGAGGATTATCTTGGACGTGAAAACTGCGTTGATGTCTTGGTGCGTAGTCGTCCCGAATTAATTCAGTCGGTACACGAGTCATTTCTTGAAGTTGGTTGCGATCTCATTTCCACCGATTCCTTTGGCGCGAACGTATTGACGCTTAACGAATTCGACAAAGAACTCACTGAATGGTGTTTTGATCTCAATAGAGAAGCCGCGACAATTGCTCGTGCAGCAGCTGATCGCTATAGCACGAATGAAAAACCACGTTTTGTATTGGGCTCGATGGGACCTGGTACCAAGCTCATTAGCCTAGGTCAGGTGTCATGGAATGAAATGGTTGATAGTTACCAGCGGCAAGCCAACGGGCTTATTGCTGGTGGTGTCGACGCATTTTTAATTGAGACTTGCCAGGATCTCTTGCAAACAAAATGTGCCATTAACGCATGTCTTGCTGCGCTTGATGATGTATCTAAGAGTGCTACTGATATACCAATTTTTGTCAGTGTTACCATTGAAGCCACGGGCACCATGCTTCTTGGCACAGAAATTTCAGCAGCAATCTCCGCACTTCGGTCGTTTCCAATTGCGGCATTGGGGCTCAATTGTGCGACAGGCCCCACAGAAATGAGCGAACACCTTTCAGTTCTCTCGAAGCGCTGGGATCGTCATATTTTGGTGATGCCAAATGCAGGGCTTCCAGTATTAGTTGAGGGCAAAACGCAATTCCCATTGCGACCAGAGCCATTTGCTCGTTCCATGCTTCGATTTATTGATGACTATGGCGTGAGCCTTGTTGGTGGCTGCTGCGGCACCACGCCTGACCATTTGAGTGCGTTGGTCGAAGGTGTCGGGAATCGTAGCGCATCGGTACGTGTTCCTGAAGAGAATCGCGCCGGTTGTACGAGTCTTTATCAACATGTGGATTACAAGCAAGAACTGTCTATTCTCACAATTGCCGAGCGTACGAACGCAAATGGTTCTCGTAAGTTCAAGCGACTGCTTGATGAAGAAGATTGGGACGGTCTCGTTTCAATGGCTCGCGAAGAAGTGCGTGGTGGTGGGCAGGCATTAGATGTATGCGTCGACTTTGTTGGTCGTAATGGTGTTGCTGATATGCAAGAAGTCGCGAGCCGGTTTGCCAAACAGATCCAGGCGCCTCTGATGCTCGACTCGACTGATGCTGCAGTGCTTCGCGCGGGACTCGAAAGGTGTGGTGGCAAGTGCATTGTTAATTCGATCAACTTGGAAGATGGAGAAAAGAGATTTGATGATGTTTGCCCGCTCTTGCAAGAGTTTGGAGCAGGTTGTGTGGCTTTGACCATTGATGAAGATCCGCAAGCTGGTATGGCGAAGACCGCTCAAAGAAAACTTGAAATCGCTGAGCGCATGCATGACTTGTATGTCAATAAATGGGGTCTTGATGAGCGTGACCTCATGTTTGATCCGCTCACATTTACGATTGCCACTGGTATGGAAGCGGATCGAAGGCTGGGGCTGGAGACGCTTGAGGGCATCTCCTTAATTGCAAAACGCTTTCCTGAGTGTGGCATTATTCTTGGGCTCTCGAATATCAGTTTTGGTTTACTGCCTGCCGCTCGCCAAGTATTGAACTCGGTTTTTCTTCATGAGGCCGTCGAGCGTGGTTTGACTGCGGCTATTTTGCATGCGAGCAAAATTCGTCCACGAAACCGTATTGATGATGACCACTGGCAAGCGGCGCTCTGGCTGATTCATAATTCTCGCGATGATCGGCGGCCAGAGGGGATGGATGCAAGTTTTGATCCACTGGTGCACTTTATTGGCTTATTCGAAGATGCAGCTGAACAAGTTGACGTTGTTGAAATGGCGACGCTCAGTATTGAGCAGCGTCTGCATATGCACATTGTCAATGGAGAGTTAGAGGCGCTGGCAGAGAACTTAGACGAAGCACTCAAAGAGTATGGTCCGCTTGAGATCATCAACAAGTATTTGCTTGGCGGCATGAAGGAAGTAGGAGAGTTGTTTGGTAGTGGGCAAATGCAACTGCCATTTGTGTTGCAGTCGGCTCAAGTAATGAAAAAAGCAGTTGCCTATCTTGAGCCATATATGGACAAGAGTGACAACCCTGGTCGCGCCACAGTTGTGCTTGCGACTGTTGCGGGTGATGTGCACGATATCGGTAAGAATCTCGTAGACATCATTCTTAGTAATAACGGATACACGGTTGAAAACATTGGTATTAAGCAGCAGCTCTCACAGATTATTGATGCAGCAGAACGCGTTGAGGCGGATGCTGTTGGTATGTCTGGCTTGTTGGTTAAGTCAGTCGGCGTCATGGAAGAAAATCTTAAGGAACTGAATGCTCGATCGTTGACAATGCCTGTGCTTGTCGGAGGCGCCGCGCTGACACGTGGTCATGCAGAAGAGCATCTGAGAAATTTGTATGACGGTTCGCTTTACTATGGTAGGGATGCCTTTGAGGCGTTACGCATTTGTGAGATGTTGGCTGATGGAAAGCTTGCTGGTCTTGATACAGAGATCGATGATCGCGTCGTCAAGCGTAAGGCCGCAAATGAACGAGCGGTATCAATGCGGGAGGCGGATTCAATTCGTCGCGCGGTTGTTGAATCGCCACCAGCATTAGAGGTGCTACCAAGCGAGGCACTTCCTGTTGCGCCGTTCTGGGGCGAACGATTAGTAGAAGGTATTGATCTCGAGCAAATTTATCCCTTCATCAATAAAGTGGCATTGTTTCGCGGGCAATGGGGTTTCCGGAAGGGGGCTCAGAGCCCCGAAGAAGACAAGATGAAGTTGGAAGAAATTGCTGAGCCAACGCTAAAGCGTCTCCAGGATCATTGTCGAGCAGAAAAAATACTCCGCCCACAAGTGGTCTATGGTTTCTTTCCTTGCAATCGTGATGGCGATGATTTAGTGGTCTTCGATCCGGAAAAGCAAGACCTTGAGATTGAGCGTTTTTCATTTCCTCGACAAGAAGCGAGACAGCGCCGTTGTATCAGTGACTTCTTTCTGCCATTGGATTCTGGTCGGCGCGATGTAGTGGGTTTTCATTGTGTCACGATGGGAGCTGAGATTGACAGGCAGGCAAAGCAACTCTTTGAGCGCAATGAATACACCGAGTATCTCTATCTACATGGCCTCGGTGTAGAGGCAACCGAGGCGCTTGCAGAACTTTGGCATAAGCGCATGCGAGCAGAACTTGGCATCGGTGATAGTGATGCGACACAGATTCGGCAGCTGTTTACTCAGAAATATAGAGGTAGTCGATATAGTTTTGGCTATCCCGCTTGTCCTGAGATGTCAGATCAAGAGAAGCTCTTTCGACTCATTCGACCTGAACGTATTGGGTGCGTACTGACCGAGAACTTCCAGATTGACCCTGAGCAGTCTACGAGCGCGATCGTGGTTCATCACCCGGCGGCAAAGTACTTCAATGTATAGGACGGTCTCTTATGGCGATTGATCTTGTGATTGACATACAGCCAGCAACAATGCCACCCACGAAGAACTGTGCATCGCATTGTGGGCCAATTCTCAGAGCGCTGCCAGAATGGTTTGGGATTGAGCCAACCACCAAGGCATACATTGAATCGACTGATCAAATGCCAACCATCTTGGCCTTTGACGGACAGCGAGCGGTTGGTTTCCTGACGCTGAATCGACACTTTCCGCAGTCAGCTGAAATACACGTGGTTGGTGTGCATCCTGATTATCATCGTCAAGGTGTTGGGCGCATGCTCCAGGCTGAGGCAGAGCGTTGGTGTCGGGAGCAGGGGGTACGACTGCTTCAAGTCAAGACCGTCTCTGAAGGACGGGAATGTCCGCACTACAAGAAGACCCGTGCGTTCTATCTGTCAATGGGATTTGTGCCGCTTGAGGTATTCCCGACCTTATGGGACGAAGCATGTCCTTGTCTACAGCTTGTTAAACCACTGCTATGACAGCGGGCTTTTCACGAATGCCCTCCCTGTTCGTGGTTGTCTTAGTCGTCAGTCTTCCGACCATTGGAGTGTTATTTGCAATGGCTGTACCAAGTACAGCTGGGACAGTGACCGGAAAGCTGATCTATGCACTTTGCAAAGTAGGATTGCTGAGTGTGCCTTTGCTATGGCATTTTGGAATAGAGCGTCGTCGCATTGAAGTCCGGCAGCCAACGACTTCGGGCTTACTGCTCGGTGTGTTGACAGGTCTCGTGATCAGTTGCGTCATTATCGTTGTCTATCTACTGGCAGGGCAGTGGTTGGTCGATCCAGAAGTGATGCGGGAAGCTGCAGCGCGTTCTGGTCTTGCGGATCGATCTCTTTATCTTTGGCTGGCAGCCTACATCATTTTCTTCAACAGTCTTTTAGAAGAATATGTATGGCGATGGTTCGTCTATGAAAAATGTTGTCTGTTGGTTGGATCGGTGACTGCAGTGGCACTTGCTGCGTTCTTGTTTACGATTCATCACATCGTGGCTTTGTCATGTCAATTCGAACTACCCGTCATCATTGTTGGTTCTGTTGGTGTCTTTGCGGGTGGACTGATCTGGTCGTGGTGCTACCTCAAGACGAATTCGATTTGGTCAGGGTATGTGAGCCACATCTTGGTCGACATCGCTGTCTTTGTGGTGGGATGGATGATTTTGTTTGGTTGATCATAAGGTGGTGTATGGCCATTTGATTGACTTGATCGCTCATCAAGAGTGAATATGCTGCTCTGCACCGAGGGTCGGTTGCTAGCAGTCATCACTTGGAGTTCATATGATCTACTTGGTTGAGGACTCGTAGAAGAGTTCTTTTTAGGTTGTTGTTTTTTAAGCGAGCCTTTGGCTATGCGACACGGCTGGGATAGAAATCTTGATTGGTTTGTTACAAAGGCGATAGACCTATCTCCGCTCATTGATGGCCCAACTTGTTGGACCTTTGTTGTAACTACGAAGAAAGATATTGTTGATGTGGTGTTGGCACGCGCATGCGATCGTGTGTGCTAAGCAAAAGAGTAGCTGCAGAATATTGAGTAGCCGAGACAAAGCATTACGAGATTTGGAAACATTGAGAAGAGAGTATTTATCGCAACGCAATACAGAAATCAAAAGATAGGCACAAAAAAATAAGGGCTGGCTATGAGCAAGTACTATTTGCGGAGAGATGAAACAAGTGAAGTTATTTCAGATCTCACCTCTGAAGATCTCAAGAGAATGGCGATACAGGGTGAACTATCAGTTTCATATGAAGTGAGACGTTCTGGTAGTAAAAACTGGCACCCGATTTCTGAGATTCAAGGGCTTGCAAAACAGGTTCGTCAGGCGAACGTATCAGAGGGGCTTGGACTACAGCTTCAGGATGACGAGGACGACCCTTTTGGGAGTATGCCTGATTTTGTAACAGGTCAATTTGAACAAGCGCCGCCGCCACCACCAATTGCAGCAGCGCCGCCGCCGCCGCCGCCGCCTCCGCCACCACCAATTGCAGCAGCGCCGCCGCCGCCACCACCACCACCACCAATTGCAGCAGCGCCGCCGCCACCACCACCACCAGTTGCAGCAGCGCCACCGCCGCCACCGCCGCCACCACCAATTGCAGCAGCGCCGCCGCCGCCACCACCACCACCAATTGCAGCAGCGCCGCCGCCGCCGCCACCGCCACCACCAATTGCAGCAGCGCCGCCGCCACCACCGCCACCGCCAGGGGGAACGATGCCGCCGCCACCGCCGCCACCGCCAGGGGGAACGATGCCGCCACCACCACCGCCACCGCCAGGGGGAACGATGCCGCCGCCACCACCGCCACCGCCAGGGGGAACGATGCCGCCGCCACCGCCGCCACCACCAGGTGGAACGATGCCGCCGCCACCGCCAGGGGGACCGGTGCCATCAGGAGCTGGTTTTGATGCCGGAGCCGCCGCCGCATCTGCGGGCGCCGCGATGCGTGGTGTTTCAGATGGTTTGGGCATTGGTGCCCGACTCTGCGCCTGGATACTCGACTTTATTAGGGCATTGCTGCCTCAAAAGATATTGGATGTCATCCTTGGCATCTCGCTCGTTGTTGGGCAGTGGGCTTTGTTGGTAGCTGCATTATTCATGTGCGCCTTTTTTATCTATGCCGCATTTGAGGGAGATAGTGCAGAGCCTTTGCTTTATGTGTTGGCAACCGTGATCGGCTATCTGATTGCTGATTTTGTTGCGACACGTTTTGTTCATACGGCTCGAAAAGTGCTTAATGCCAGTGAGAGTTTTTTATCAGATACATCAGTGCTGGATGTCATTTCACTTTTGATCATCATTGCTACGATTTGGCTGAGCTATGAGCTGATTAAAGTGCACGAGCGTGCAGATCTTGGTATCGCCGTTGTTGCCGACATCATCCAGGGTATTGGGCTGTTACTTGTTGCGGCTATTCCATTGCATGCAGCCTTGCTGAGAATTCGCACGGGTCAGCCAAAAAGAGCGAGCGAAGAAGGGGCTGGACTGCTTGCGGCAATATTCAAGGTGCCTCTTGCCGGCGCCCCAATTATTTTTGCCGCATTTATGCTCAGCGGCGCGATCGCAGTGATTGGAGGATTGATTGAAGTCATGGGCGATGGTCCGAGTCGTTTGGCTGAGCTCTATATTACAGGTGGTATGAAGGCAATTTTTTATGGTGTCTTGTTCCCACCTTTGGCCTATCTCTTCTTTGTCATCTACATGCTCATCATTGATCTTATTCAAGCAGTGGTGAGAGCTTGTGAAGTAAAAATGGAAGACCCCGCGCGAGAGCGCGTGCTTGCGGCCGAGTTCGCCTCCGCATCTGAGCTCTCATCAGATTCACTTGAATTGGTTGGTGAATCAGCCGGTGTCGCTGCTGGTGAAGCAGTTGCCAGCGTGCTCATTATGGTCGCAAGTGAAGAAGAACAACAAGAACAAGAAGAAGAGACACTGGCAGCACAAGAATCTCATGAGTCTGAGTCTGAGTCTGAGTCTGATGATGTAGATGACGATGCAGACGAAGAGGATGACAAGGAGGCTTCTGATGACAGCTGAGGGTTATATCTACGTTGATGACAGTGGTGTTCAGCATGGTCCATTTGATGGTCAGGCACTGCAGGCAATGGCTCAGCAGGGGCAATTGCATGCCAACACGTATGTGCGCCATACCAATGAAACTGAGTGGAGTCTGGCTTCGACTTGGCCATGGCTTGGATTCGCAGCAGCGCCAGCTGTAGCGGCAACAGGTGCCGGTGGCTCTGCTCAAATGAGTCAAGCGTGGCGCAATCTGGCCCAGCGCACCAATCTTTCTCAGGGCACATTGTTGGGTATTATCATCGGAATTGTGGTGATTATTGCGTTGGTGATCGTCTTCATGAGCGGTGGCGGCGGGCCGAAAGGCGCCGTCAATTCAATGCAAGCGGCCTCAACAGCGATCACCCGTGCTGTCCAGAGCGGTGATGCCAATGGCATGATTGATGGTCTGGAACATCTCGTTGAAGGTATGGAGCAGCTTGCCAAAATGAAGGATCAGATAGAGGCGATGCCAACCGAGGAGCAAATGAAGTTTGCTGGAGAGTTGATGGGTTCGATGGCTGGACTCCAGTCGATGGCGCAACTGCAGAGCAATCCGCAGATGGCCCAAGAGATGATGACCAATCCGGCATTACAAGCGCGTCTTGAAAATTTGCAGAAGCGCATGCGTGACGCTCAGCGAAGCATGCCATAGTTAGGAGCAGATGACGAAATGGCTGATGGCTATATCTATGTTGATGACAGTGGAGCCCAACATGGGCCTGTGACGGTCAAGCAACTGCGAGCGCTGGTTAAAGCAGGGCGAATCAAGCCGAACAACTACGTTCGTCATTCCAATGACCAGCAATGGACACTGGCGTCTGATTTGCAAATTCCTGGCGTCCATGCAGCGACGGCGGTCACCTTGGACAATCACGGGCAGGGATCAGATCAATCTGGTGGGCGTGGTCTGACAGGCGTCCTGTTTGGCGTTTTCTTTTGGATCTGTGCTGTCATTGGCTTGTTGTGTATTGCTGCTTTTGTGACCTGGATTTGTCTAGCCGATGATCAACGGATCAAAGTGCACGACTATGTCGGTGAGAAAGCGCCTTGGTTGATGATAGAAGGTGATAGTCACAGTGGTAGCGCCAGCAAATCAAATAAAGATCAACCGCCGGCGAGTGAAGTAAGTACTTCAGAAGACACCACTCCAGTTGCAAGCAGTAGTGGTGCATCTAGTTGGTTAATCAATGCGGATGATGGCGTACTGTATACGGCGCTTCATCGCATGAAAGAAACATCAAGAGTAGTTTACGAGGAGTGTAATCCTCAGGCGATTGCTAATATGAGTGTGAGTCAAGGTGAATCGCTGACTAAAAGATCTATGGACAATATGTGTGCAAGTTTGTTGGATTACCTTGAAGCGATGCCGGATTACAGCTCTGCTATCAAAGAGATAATGACACCAGCGCAGTTTGACAAATTCAAGCTGATTTATAACCCCTTTCAAGCTGGAGGTAGCCTCTGGATGTCAGTGACTTGTTGTGACAATCGCGCGAATATGCTCTGTGATGATTATCCTGGCTTAGCGTTGCCGATCTATAAGTATTCGGAGTCGGTTATTAGCATCTTCAAAGATCCTTCATTGCTTGAAACATTGGGCGATAGCTAAGTTACAGCTAAAACAGCAACATCTCTAAGTAGTCAACCTCGTTATGACTGAAGAACATCGAGAAACAGCCTCTGTTGGATACGTCTTCGTTGACGATACAGGGCAAGAGCACGGTCCATTTGAGGCCGAGGTCCTACAAGCGATGGCGCAGTGCGGGGAGTTTCACGCCAATAACTACGTGCGCCATAGCCACGAACAGGAATGGCATCTGGCATCAGATCTGGCATGGCTCGGTTTCGCGTCTTCTGCTGAAGCCTCGACAGAGACAGCAGTCAATCAGTCGCCATCAAATGGTCGTCTTTCGCCTCCAGTCATCATCGGGATTGTGATCGGCATTGTGATATTGATCATCATCATTGCCACTTCAGGTGGTGGTGATGGTGACGGTGCGAAACCATCCAATGTGAGCCAATTGCAACTTGTCAATCACTATGAAGACATGCGAAAGGCGAGTGAACGATTGAATCAGGGAATCTATAATGGTGATCATCTTGTCGTTATAGCCAGCTGGACTGATTTCGCTGACGCGTGGGAAGCCATCGCTAATGACGCAGTTTCTTTGCATCAGCTAGATGATGATCAAATGCTTGAGAAGCGAGAAGAACTAAGCGATTATGTGGGTAAAACGAGAGGTCTTAACCTTCAGAACATCAAGAGAAAAAACCCTGCCCTCGCCCGGCGCCTCAGTGCGGCTGAGTTCTTTGCAAAGTGTGAGAGGCAAGAGGATCGTATCTCCAAATCGCACATGCAATGCCTAGAAATCATCAAAAATTTAGTGACCAAACGTGAGCGAGCCTTTGGTCAGTTAGGTGAATTCTGTAAGTCGCTCTGTTGGTACAACCAAGACTGGGGCGGCACGTTCCCAATCAAAGATGGCTTGATCGATTGGGATTTACTTGTTGATTACTTTGATGAAGAGATGAGCCGTGATGAGATGTTTATTGATCCATGGGGTCAAGAAATTGGGTTTACCTGGCTTGACTACAAGCGTGACGTGACACAGTTACCTGAGGAGCGGAAGAAAGGTGACTATTTTGAGATTCAATTCACGTCCTATGGCGCTGACGGAACTCCTGGCGGACAGGGTGATGCGGCCGATGTCATTGTCGGATGTGGTTGTGCGTTCACTGCCCACTAACTGCCCTCGATCCGCTCGGCGAGCCAGTTGCTGACCTGATCAAGGGCTACGCGTTCTTGGTCTTGTGAGTCACGGTGGCGCACCGTCGCCGATTGATCATTAAGCGAATCACTATCGATGGTAAAGCAGTAGGGGCAGCCAGCTTCGTCCATGCGTGCATAGCGCTTGCCGATCGACTGCTTGGCGTCGTATTGCACGTTCCATCGCGTACGCAGCTCATCAAAGAGCCGCTCAGCGACCTCGGGCATTCCATCCTTATTAACCAGTGGGAAGACCGCAGCTTTGATCGGTGCCAAGCGGGGGTGGAACTTCATGTAGACCTTGCTGGCACGATCAGGGTCAGGCGTGAAGGCTTCACACAAGACCGCGAGCGTGCCTCGACTGAGTCCGGCCGAAGGCTCGATGACGTGTGGTAGGAAACGTTCGTTTCGCTCTTGATCAAAGTAGCTGAGCTTCTTGCGGCTGAATTCCTCGTGGCGACGCAGGTCATAATTGCCGCGGTGGGCCACGCCCTCAAGCTCGCCAAAACCTGGCGCCGTGAAGGGGAACTGGTACTCGACATCGAAGGTGCCACATCCATCTTTTGCATAGTGAGCGAGTTCGTTGGCATCATGGCGACGCATTTTTACGTTGTCGCTGGTAAGGCCAATGGATTCCCACCAGTTCCGTCGCACTTCGCACCAGAAGTCGAACCACTTTTCTGATTCTGCTTCGTGACAAAACCACTCGATTTCCATTTGCTCAAATTCACGAGAGCGGAAGATGTAGTTTCGTGGTGTGACTTCATTTCGAAACGCTTTGCCGATCTGCGCAATGCCAAAGGGGACTTTGACGCGCATGGTGTCGACGACGTTGTTGAAATTGAGGAAGATACCTTGCGCTGTCTCGGGTCGAAGGAAGGCACGGTTGTCATCGCTACGAATAGCGCCGACAAATGTTTCGAACATCAGGTTGAAGTCACGCGGTTCGGTGAGGGTGCCGGCTTCTTTGGCATCAGGGCCGACGGTGAGGTTCCGTTCCGCTTCTGAGAGATCCATAAAACTGCAAACATCGACTTCTTCATCTTCCACCGTGCGTTTCTTTTCTTTGCCAAGTTTCTTGAGCGCTGAAGCGCGAGACTCGGCATCCGCTTCAAGAAAAGCATAGATGCGACCTTCTTTATCACCTTTGAGGCCGATGCAGAATAGTTGGTCAGCGCGGTAGCGTGATTTACTTTTCTTGCAGTCGACCATTGGATCATTGAAACCCTCAACATGACCAGAGGCTTCCCAAACGCGTGGATTCTGAATGATTGATGAGTCAAGTCCAACGACTGAGATAGGTCGCCCATCAGGACCGTCAGGTGGGCTGAGCACCATGTCACGCCACCAAGCATCCCGTAGGTTGTTTTTGAGCAGTGTGCCCAGTGGCCCGTAGTCCCAAAATCCATTCAGGCCGCCATACACCTCGGAAGCAGGGAAAATGAATCCGCGGCGTTTGCAGAGTGAGACAAGGTCTTCCATTGCGATGGTATTGGGCTGCGTCATGGTGGCAGATATTAACCGCCCGGCCAATAAGCACAAGGCACTTAGGAACCAGTTGCCGTTTGTGCGACCAGCCTGCGTTGGTAGACGAGATCAATAGCCAGCTTAATGGCTGCCTTCATTGAACCAGCATTCGCCTGGCCCTTTCCAGCAATATCGAAAGCCGTGCCATGATCTGGGCTGACACGGATAATCGGCAGGCCAAGAGTCCAGTTGACGGCCGTTTGCCAGGCAAGCAGTTTCATCGGTATCAGGCCTTGATCGTGATACATCGCCACTACTAAATCAAGTGAACCCTCGAGGGCCTTTCGGAAAACCACCTCAGCAGAGTAGGGGCCTCGAGCATCGATGCCGTTTCGTTTTGCGACATCAATGGCAGGTTCGATCAGTCGCTGCTCCTCATCACCGAACAGACCACCCTCACCAGCATGTGGGTTCAGTCCGCACACACCAAGACGGGGGCGCTTGATGCCGAGTTGACGGCAGGCATCATGTCCAAGATCGATTGCATCAAAGATGCGGCCAATCGTCAGGACATTGCGTATCTGCATCAGTGATATATGTGACGTAGCGAGTGCAACACGAAGTTTGTCAGATGAGAAAGCCATCACTGATCGTTTTGCTTTGGTGCGGTGGGCAAACAGTTCCGTATGTCCTGGCCATTGATGCCCGGCCTCAGACCATGAGGTCTTGCTGATTGGCCCTGTCACGATGCCATCGATGAAACGCCCGTTTTTCTCGTCGAGCATGGCGTCAGCTATTGCATCTTCAACAAACCGTTTTGATGCATGGCCACCGAGTTGGCTCGGCGCATGTGGACGCATGAGGATGCCATGGAAGTCGGGGTCGTCAACAACAACGACCCCATCGGCAAGCTCACGCTGAGCACGCTCTGTACCGCGTGAGACGCGGTACCAGAAAGGTGCGATGCCGAGTTGGTCGGCAGCGAAGGTCATTGACTCGTTGAGTCCATAAATGACAAAGCGACTTCGCTTACGCAGCTCAGGATCAGCCAAGGCTTTGACAAGTATCTCTGGTCCAATTCCCAGAGGATCACCCATACTGATGCCAATCGAGGGTATTGGTTGCTGTTCCTGTGTTTGAGTCATCGGTTGATCGTATGCCTTGTCGGTGGGCTTTCTCGGTGAGTGAAATTGAAGCCTTACATTTTAGCAACCAAGCGAGGGTCGTAGTGAGATGGCGTTTTGGCTTCACTTGGCTTGCATATGAGAATAGGCTGCTACATCACTTAAGGCGTCGTGCATGTGCGATCGCCAGCGGCACGAACAGTCCAACCGCAAGTCCCACTACCAGGAAGTAGGTGAAGGATGTGGGATTTATGCCTGACTCGGTGAGCTGATCAGGCGGAAAGAACCCAATGACAATCGCGAAGATTGCCCCCAACCCACCAATTCCGCAAGTCAACCACAAGCCGGGCGTGCCACCCGGAATCCGGAATGTGTCCGAGCGTTTCGGGTGGAGCTTCCGGAGTCGTAGTGCAGCCATGAACATCATGAAGTACATGATGAGATACATCTGGATGGCGAGCATGCTGATCATGAAGTAGGCCGACTCGACGGTGGGTTGCAAGGTGAACGCAACGCAGATCAGGGAGACGATTCCACCTTGTATCAGCAGAATGCGGGTGGGCACGTTCTTCTTGTTCACCTTGCAGAGGGCTGCAGGCAAGGCGCCGTCTTCAGCGGCCGCCAGGAGTCCCTTGCTTGGGCCGACGATCCAGGCATTCACGCTTCCAAATACACCGAGCGCCATGCCCAGTGCGGCAAGTCGCGCCCACTCTTCAAGCCCATAGCGGGCGAGCATGGTGCGCAAGGCCTCCGGCACGCCACTTTGCAGTTCATATTCTCCGGGTGCCAGGGTGTTCGAGATCGACAGGGCGCCCAGGATGAACACGGTCAGAATGACAACAGCTGCAATCAAGATCGCGAACGGGTAGTTTCGTTCGGGCGAACGTACTTCTCGCGCGTGTGCTGCTGTCATTTCCATGCCGGCGAATGCAAGGCACACACTGACTGCGAAAGTGAGATTGGAAGGCTTGGCGAGATCAGGGATCAGTTGATCTCCGTTCTCAAGGAGCCTGGACGGAGTACCATCGACCAGTCCGATTCCCGCCAGCACGATCAGCGCGATTCCCGGGATGAATATCCCGGCGAAGGCTCCAAGGATGCAGATCCGAGCGCAGCTGGAGAGACCGAAGAAATTGAGGAAGACGGAGAACCAAAAGACAGTCAGGACCACGCCAACGATGAAGAACTTGCTCTCCGCCAACGTAGCGGAGTGTTCGGGTGCAACGGCAAACGCGAGCGATGCCGCTCCGAAGGTCAGCACCACGGGATACCAGAACACGTCCTCGAACCATTGGAGGAATATGGCCAGGAAACCCCATCGTTTCCCGAAAGCCTCTCTCACCCAGACGTAGACGCCGCCACGCTCGGGCCACGCCGTTGCCAGTTCAGCGGCCACCAATGACACCGGTATGAAGAAGACCAGGGCGACGAGCACATAGAAGAAGATCAAGCTGAGTCCGTAACTCGCCATCTGCGGCAGATCGCGAAGACTCGCAATCGCCACAATATTGATCATCGCGAGCCCGAAGAGTCCAAGCACGCGCGGCTGCCCGACATCATCTTTCGCCATAAAGACACTCCGCCCCCATGGAATGACTATCTGTCATGTTTCTGGGCATTCGTGGTGACTGAAAATACATGCGTCCATATTAGCAATGTCACAAAATTTGCATTGGGATCGCTTTTCGCCTTTGGCAGGCTTCCATGAGAGAATAAGGCCGTGCAACAGACTGGTACAAATCAGATAGCTCGGTTGGCGGCTGAATTGCTTGTAGAGGATTCAACAAGCAGCATTGATCAAGCTGTTCAGTCAGCTCGAAGTCAACTGGGGCTTCTAGATGTACCGTTGCCAAGTAGAGGACTTGTGCGGCAGCATTGTCGAGCGTGGGCGCAGGCAGTACTGGGTGAACAGGGATACAAAAATTCTATCAAGGAGAAACTTGTCGTCATTGCGCAGTTGGCTGATTCGTTGCTGTATCTACAGCCAGAGATACGCATCATGGTGATGGGGCGCGCGGCACAGTCGCTCTTCGATGGTCCTGGTCGCGTTCATTTGCGATTGTTTACGGATGACGAACTTGTGGATCTGGCGGAGCGATTGGTAACGCTTGGCTATGAAGAGCCCAGCTTCCATACGGTAGACACCCAGTATGGGCGTATGACTCAGCTTCATTTCAGAGAATCTACTCTTGATTTTTGTCTGACAATGATCCGCAGCTCTATTCGATTTAATGAGCAAGAAGATTTGTTTACAGGCAAGCAGGTGGCATCAGTTCAGGTTCAAGAGCTTCGGGCAATGATTCAAGAGCTGAGCTAAAAGAGGCTTTTTTATATCGGACACTTATTTGTTAAGTGAGGTAATTCAGTTGCTCTATTCGTTGTTGCAACAGAGTTTCTTTTATCTGATCTGGTAATGCAGTGGCGTGCGGTAGCCCCCCGTGACAGTTTCTTAACTGGGGGAGAGGCTACATGCAATTAAGAACGGTGTTGATATCGCTTTTGGCGTGTTGTCTGTCATCGGCTGCAGCTCATGCGGACTTAACCATCGTTGACGCTGTTGGTGAACCGGTCCCTCCAGAGCACTACCTGATTGCATGGGATGATGCGGCGCAGGCTTATGACATTATTCTGCTTGAGCTGTTTAATCCCTGGGGTGATACCACCTATGAAATCCATGGAGACGGTGGTGAGTCTATTGATCGGCTCGAGATTGCTGTCAATGGTCCAACGGCTGGGTCGCCGGTCATTGTGCGAGTGATTAGTGATGGTTTTCCAGGCTTGGACTCTATCAATGAAATCATTCAAACGGGTACGGCGGAGATCCTGCTGAATCGCGTTGAAGTCAATGTTGATGTTGGACGTGTTGAAGTGCTTGCAGTTGGAAACATTATTGCAGGGCGCCATGTCGTGGGTCCTATTACGGCAACCACGCCATCCAATGCAGCACGCGGTATTACATTGGTTCAAGCTGGGCGAGATGTGCTTGGGGATCTAGTCACCGTTAATGGCAGGATTAAACGAGTGATCGCTGGGGGTGATATTGGTAAGTCAGATCAGTTGATCCAAATTCAGGCAGGGCATTACATCGGAAAAATAGAAGCCGAAGGCGATTGCTTTGCTCAGATTGATGCGACCAATGGCCCGGGAACTGGGCATATTGCGTCGCTTGATGTTGCAACTTTTTGGGGTTCGATCATCGTCGAGAATCTCAAGTACGTTTCTGGGTATACCAATCCAGGACAGCTCCGTTTTCGAGAACGAATGGAAGGACTGCTCTTTGTTCAGAAGAGTTTTCGGCATGAGGATCTCACCACGATCCAGACTGGGGAGCTCGGCGTTGGGGGGCATATTATTTTCAATGCTGCAGCTGATACCGCTTGTGAGTGGTCAGCGCCCATTCATATTGGTGACATTGGGCTCAATGGCCTCACGATTGATGGACCTGGATACACGCAAACTTGTGAACAACTGGGTGGTGGGACGATCGGTTTAGTTCCCTTTCTAATGCATGACGAGTCTTGTGAGCCCAGCAACGGCGGGGTTATTGAACAACTTGGTTCAGCGGATGTGACCGTAGACATTCGCTTCTATGGTCCACTGGTTTCACTTGAAGCGATGCCAGTTGATATTGCCAGGCGTATTGCGGGCTCGAGCAGTGCCTTTGAGTCAGTGCCTGATGCCTTCTTTAATGCCCAGATTCTGCCCGAAACACCCCAGGTCATTCGTCTGACACGTGCCTGGATGCAACCGGGTTTTCAAGATGGTTATGAATACCGAATTACGCCCAGGCCATCGCTTCACTGCCTCTTGCCGAATTCTGTGCCTGTTGCCTCTGGGCAGGTTTACTTGGTCACTATTGAAGGGGCGGGTTCGCAGTGCATCGGTGATGCTGATGGTGATGGCCAGGTTGCTTTCAGTGATTTCACTCAACTGCTCATTGAATATGGGCAAAGCGGGCCAGGTCTCATGGCAGATTTTGATGGCAATGGTTCAGTAGATACCTTGGATTTCAGCATCCTCTTGGTCTATTGGGGGCCTTGTGAAACACGTTCGGCAGCAGCAAGCCCTTCACGCGGCGCGCGGAAAAAGACCAAGAAAAGAAACAACACACGTGGCGCGCGGCGAAATAAAGGTGAGTCTAAGCGCGCTCAGCGATAGGATCGAGATCTTTTTCGAGGCGAACCTAGACAAGACCGCCCTTGAGATCTTGCCCATCGCCAAACTTTGCTCGTAGCTTCCGGAGTGCAGGATCTTCGGGGCGATCCTGATTCATGTCCGGGGCGCCGGCTTCTGTCATGGCCTTCAAGGACAGGCTGATGCGTCGGCGGCCATGATCAACATCGAGCACTTTGATAGTCACGATCTGGTCCACTTTGACCACCTGGCTGACTTTGCCCACTCGGTCATGGCTCAGCTGAGAAATGTGGATGAGGCCTTCGACCCCCGGAGTGAGTTCTACAAATGCACCGAACTCGGCAATCTTGCTGACACGACCTGTGACGGTGGCACCTTCAGTGAGTTCGCCAGTGGCTGAAACGTATGGATCAGACGCGAGTTGTTTCATGCCTAATGAAATACGTGGTGGATCAAGTTCAAGCTCAAGCTTCAAGACTTGCGCCTCGACCATCTGTCCGTCTTTGACGACTTCTTCTGGCTTATGAATTCGCTGATGGCAGAGATCAGAGATATGGATTAGTCCTTCAATGCCACCAATATCAGCAAAGGCGCCATAGGGCATAATCTTGGTAATCAGTGCGCTCACACGCTGGCCGACCTCAAGTGTCTCAAGGAGCTTAGCGCGTTTCTCTTCGCGTTCAATTGCTAAAACTTCGCGTCGGCTGAGCACAATCCTTTTGCGAGATAGATCAAGCTCAGTGATTTGGCAGGGAAGTTTCTCTCCTACGAATATATTAAGGTCGGGTATGTGACGAAGATCTACTTGCCCAGCGGGCATGAAAGCACGCTCGCCTGCCACTTCCATTTCAAGGCCACCTTTGTTTGTTCCGGTGCAACGAGCTTCTACTGTTTGTCCAAGTGTGAGATTGCCGCGCTGGGCTTTTCCGACTCTTCCGGCTCGAGACAAAACGAGAAGGCCATCTTGTTTGTCATGGCGGTCTACTACGAATTCCATTTGATCGCCTTGCGTGGGCGGTTCATCAAAATGATCAATTGGGCAAACACCTTGGGTGCGTGGCGAAAACTCGACAAAGACATCAGCATCTCGAATGGAGACAATGGTGCCGGTCATCATGCGAGGACCAGTTTCGCCAGTTGGCGGTGCATCGACAAGATCTTCAATGCTCATGCCACCAAGGCTTCGTTCTATTTCTGCTTCAAGTTCAGGGTCAAGCGGATTTGGACCTTTGGGTGTCGTCATTATTTGCGTTCTTACGTCTATGAAGTGAGGACTGGAAGTTTGTAGCTAGGGGTGATCTCGGTTGCCAGGGTCTCATGTTGATGAACATCGGTGACCCGTGCTTCCAGGAGAGTACCACGCGCTGCAGAAGAGGCCAGTTGAATTTTTACATAGTGGTCACATCGGCCCGCGACGCCCCCTGTGGTTTGCTCTTCTACAATGATGCGAACACGTTTATTTAAAAGGCGTTGGCGGTAGCGAATTGAGAGTCCATCATTTGGATCAGTTTCACGGTCGATGAGTTGGCGAACGCGTTGGCGAACGAGTTGTTGGTCAAGGTGTTCGCTGGTCCAGCGTGCCGATGCAGTGCCGGGCCGAGCTGAATAGGGAAAGACATGCATGTGTAGGAAACGTGCCGTTTCGACGACCTGGCAAGTCTCTTCGAAGTCCTGCTCAGTTTCACCAGGGAAGCCGCAAATAATGTCAGTTGTGATTGCGGGTGGGAGCCCATCGATTGTTTGCAATTGTTCGGTGGCCATTGCAACGGCTTCTAAGTATTCGGCACGTCGATATTGACGATTCATTCGCGAGAGGATGCGATCCGAACCTGACTGCAGAGGTAGGTGTAGATGTGCTGCGACGACATCCTGATGCGCGATCATTGCATCCAGTAGCTCCTGTGAGAGATCGCCGGGTTCTAAGGAGCTGAGTCTGACGCGCAGTAGCCCGTTTACTGAAGCAACTGCATCGAGTAAATCAGCGAGTGGGCGTGCATGGCCATTCACTTGCTTGCGTCGCAGTGCAGTTGTGTGCCCATATGCGCCCAGAAAAATCCCTGATAGAACAATCTCTTTGTGTCCGAGATCGACTAATCTTTCTGCCTCTTTGACAACATCTTTGACGTCTTTTGAGCGTACCTTGCCGCGCACACGTGGCAGGATACAGAACGTGCAGCACGCATCACAGCCATCTTGTATACGAACCTCAGCTCGACTATGTCTTGCGGGCTGATTTGGTAAGAGCACTGGTAGTTGGTGGATGGATGTCTTTGGGATTGACTGTTGCGTTGCGGGTTGATCTGCGACGGCTCGTATGTCCAGCCAGCTGTCGACTGTTTTTTCAAGACGCTGGATCATGCCCGTCCCATCTGCATGGCGATGGGGGATGACCCGATCCTGCCCCCCAGCTAATTCAACGGCTCTTTGTGGATCGGTGCCGGTATAGCAGCCGGTGACAAGGACATCGGGAAAGCCGTCGGCGTGTGTTGGGCTGGCTTTCCGGGCTCGACGGATTGCGTTGCGACTCTTGGCAGCGGCAGCAGAAGTCACTGAGCATGTGTGAACGACTGTGAGGTCTGGCGTCTTCGGGGCTGAGACTGGCATCATGCCACGTGACTCAAGCAGTGTTGAAATCTCCCGGACCTCAGCATGATTGACCCGGCAGCCAAGGACCTTCACCTGATAGGTCAATGGAAGATGTCTCAGAGCTTCGTTGGGCATAAGGGGTCATGTTAGCCATCATGTCGTGCAGGCAGTGGCTTGTAGAGGCAATTTCGTCGACGATCTGCCGAGCGGCGTACCGTTTGTGTATGATTCAAAGACCTCGTTTGCGGCCCGCAGGCTCATCTGTTGATGTCCTTGTGTCAGTGAATAGAGGCCTTGCGGGGGCAAGGGGCAGCCCGAGGCTTTATTGGGCCATCAGCACCTCTTGCCTATTGAGATTGGCTTTACAGTTCCTATTGGAGATCTCTGTCAATGGCAAATCGGAAGGCGGCATGGGGGATCGAGATTGGCGCCCATGCCATTAAGGGCATCCGCCTTGAGCGTACTGGTGACTCGATCGAGGTTTCTGACTTCGCAGTTATTCCCCATACACGTGTCTTGACGACTCCAGATCTTGATGCTGATGAGATGGTGCGACTGAGTCTTGGTCAGTTCATTGCGCAAAAGACACTTGAAGGCGAACATCTTGTGATGACGGTTCCTGGGCATGCAGCCTTTGCTCGTTTTGCAAAGCTGCCACCGGTTGAGCCGAAGAAGGTGCCCGACATTGTCAAGTTTGAAGCGGTGCAACAGATTCCATTCCCTATAGAGGATGTTGAATGGGACTACCAGACATTCAGCTCTGAAGATACGCCTGAAATTGAGGTCGGCATTTTTGCGATTACCCGTCAGCGGGTGCAAGAACGTCTTGGTCTCTACGGTGAACTTGGTCTGACTCCAGAAGCATTGACGCTGAGTCCTCTCGGTGTCTATAACGCCATGGTTCACGACCTGGATCTCAATGAGGAATCAGAGCCCGTTGTCTTCATTGACATTGGTACACAAGCAACGGATGTGATTGTTGCCGATGAAGGGCGTTGTTGGATTCGCTCATTCCCACTTGGTGGCACGCACTTTACTGAAGCGATTGCTGATGCTTTTAAGCTGAGCTACTCAAAGGCGGAAAAACTCAAGCAGGAAGCTGCAACAAGTAAATACGCCAAACAGATTATGCAAGCAATGCGGCCGGTATTCAGTGATCTATTACAGGATCTACAACGTTCTCTTGGTTACTATCAGAGCCTGCATCGTGACCGCGAACTTAAAAATATGGTTGGTCTAGGTTCTACAATGAAGATCGCAGGTCTTCGTAAGTTCCTTGGACAGCAACTGCAAATTTCTGTGTCTCGACTCGATGAATATCGAAAGCTGCGAATGACTGGCCGTGAGGCCGCTTCGTTTGCTGAGCACAGTGTGAATATGGCGAGTGCCTATGGCGCGGCACTGCAAGGTGTTGGCTTAGCGCCGATCGCAGCCAATCTGGTTCCAGTGAAGATTCTTCGCGAGCAACTTTGGGCAGGAAAAACAAAGTACTTTGCTGCTGCGGCCGCAATCGTTGTGATTGGTGGAGCAATGACCTTGTGGAGACCACTTGCGGACGCAGGTGTTGCCACAGATAAGAATTCGGCCGAAGTGACTCGGGTGCTGCGCACAGGAGGGCAGCTTGTTTCAGAGTTGGAACAAGCGAAAATGAATGGGCAAGCAGGCTTTGTGGCCGCAAATGTGAGAGGCCTTCTTGATCAGAGGCGTGTTTGGCCCTACTTGCTTCATGATGTGGCTGATGCGGTTGCCAGTGGAGACCCCCAGTCAGAGCTCCTTGAGGGCAATCTCGCACAAGTGATGGCCATTGCGCCAGAAGATCGTCGTTTGGTTTCATTAGTTGATCTTTCCGGTGACTACGTACCGCCTACCGATGCGGATAAACGGCGACGAATCAGCGTAAAGATGACCGTCGATGTGACGCATGCTGAGCCAGATGTTTTCTTGAATGGGACTATCAAAAAATGGCTTACTGAAAACGGAGAACCAATCGGCAACCGTTCAGATGCGCCATATCGAATCATTGCAGACACGGTCAGCATTAACCCAGGTTTGGCCCAAGCTTTAGTTTGGTCTGAAGGGACTGTCGATAGTGATGGTTCCGCTACAGTTAGTGGTGGTCCTGGCGGCGGTCGTGGCGGTGGCGGAAATGTTGGCGGCGGTCGTGGCGGTGGCGGGAATGTTGGCGGCGGTCGTGGCGGTGGCGGGAATGTTGGCGGCGGTCGTGGCGGCGGCGGGAATGTTGGCGGCGGTCGTGGCGGCGGCGGGAATGTTGGCGGCGGTCGTGGCGGCGGCGGAAATGTTGGCGGCGGTCGTGGCGGTGGTTCAGGTGTCTCCACCCCTGGTATGTCTGGTGGTAACATGAACGGTGGGGGCCGTGCAGGCAATGCGGGGTCGACCGGTACGACTGGCTCTACAGATAGTGGAGCTGCAGCTGGCAGTACCCTCAACCTCGATGATGGTGAATTCGACATTGACGCAATGGCGCCCATTATTGGTGCTGCATCTCCATACCTGGATGGCACCAAGTTCAAACGCTTTCCTATCACATTCGAGATTGAGTTACTGACACCACAGCAGATTGCAGCGGCGAAGAAGAAGGCGAATGGCACGCCTGCCGTGAATTCAGAAGGGACAAACTGATGCAAGAGGTTGTTGAGTGGCTCAAGGCCAATATGCTGATTGTTTTGTGTATTGCCATCATGATTGCGGCAGCGGTTGGCTTTCCCTACTTTGCTGCCAGTATGAACACAGGGGTGCAAGAGCAGCTTAAAACAAAGACGCGTGCTCTGCGTGAACTTCGCAATATCCAGAAGTACTCTTTTGTTCCTCCAGGTGCTCAGCTCGGGACGAATGCCACCAGTACGATTGTGAATCCACAACTTGTGGCTCGGTATAAGGAAGCAGCAGCGATCCTTATCAGCGATTCCGACGCCATTAAGACGTTAGCCATTGATCACAACAAGAAGAACTTTCTTCCAGTCGCACTTCCCGGCGGCATCGCTCTTTTTCCAGTGCCGGATGAAGAGCACGAAGAAGTTATTGCTCGTCAATTTTATGAAGCCTTGATGACTGAATATGCCAGTCTCTTTGATCTTATTCAGGCTGGGTCGCCACCAGATCGCTCTACGCTTACCCAGGATCTGCGCCGCTCTGCCGCGCAGTATCGAGATCAGATGCTCCAGAAGGATATAGATGATTCGCTTAGTGATGAAGAGCTTGTCCAGCTAAAGGAATATCTTTCGGGTATTCGTATGGAGTTAGATCGTAAGGCTGCTCAGTCCATTCAGATCTATGGGAATAGTTCTGCCTTGATGCTTCCGGTCTTTTCAGCAGCAAATCCACCGAGTTTGGGTGAAATGTTTAATTGGCAGTGGGCCTATTGGATTACCCGTGATGTGCTGGAGGGCGTTGCATCAGCCAATGAATCGAGCGGCAGTGTGGCTTCGGCGCCTGTCAAACGAATCATCTCACTTCAAATTGCACCTCTTCCAACGAGCCCGCAAGGCACGAGTTCGCCACCAAGTTGGTCCAGCCAGATCAAAAAGAACTATGGGATTTCGCTGACTGGTCGAGGCAACAATGCGATCTATCAAGTTGTGATGGTGAATCTACATCTCGTAGTGGAAACGAAGCGAATTCCAGAAGTACTTGACGCGATCGCGAAGCAGAACTTTATGTCAGTCGTTGATCTCGATGTTTATGAATCAAATGCAGCCGCAGATCGTCGGCTGGGGTTCTTCTATGGAACATCTGCCGTCAGCAATCTTCAACTCACATTGGAGACGGTTTGGTTCAAGGATTGGTTGATCCCATTTCTTCCTGCAGAGACACGTGCGGCCATCGGTTTGCCGCCGCTACAGCCAACGCCAAATGGGTCAAATATGCCGAGCAATCCAGGGTCAAATCCCAGTAGATACTGAGTAATGATCGATGTTCACGTTGGGGTTTTTAGCTAAAGTAGATCAGCAGTATGCGACTTAAAGGAATCAAAGAATGAAGACCAAGGGTGTACCCGTATGGGAGCTTTACCTTGAGTGGCTAGTGCTAGCAGTTGCAGTAATTCTGTTTATTTACTTTGTAGGCAGTCAGTTTGTCGGGGCGCCAAACTCCTTGACGCTTGAGGGTAAGCAGCTGTCACCTGGAGAAGTTGATGAGTATCTTGATGGCATTGCTCGATCGATCAATGGTAATTTGAGTGGTTCGTCTCCACCTGCAGTTGTGATTGAAGATCCAAAGGCAAGTCTTCCTGAAGTCCAGGCCATGCTCAACTCGGGTGTTTCTCCAGAATCAACTTGGGAACTCCCTTTGATTTCCGCGCTTGATCCTCATGACTCAGCAGACCTGTCTGCTGAAATCGCTTCGGGTCTTCCTTATCTCGTGCCGCAGCCGCCATCTTCATCTCAGGTTGTCACGGAGCAGTTCTTTAATACGGTTACGCCAAACACGCGTGAGGAGTATGCCTCGTTGGCGGAGCATCTCCCTGCTGAAGCACCCTTTGATGTGACTTGGGTCACAGCAAAATCGAGTGTGGATCTTGCTGATCTCTTAGTGCTCTACAAGGATGGGATCGCCAGTGAGGCCCGCCCCTATCGTCCCAATTGGTTCGATGGTCGAGTCGATGTGTTAGACGTCATCGTTGAACGCGAAGAGCTTGTTGACGGAGCATGGACGAATTCGATTATCTTAGATCCGCTGGAGTCACAGGTTTCGATTAGAGAGGCTATCAAAGGATCGAAGAACACCAGTCAGCGCGACCAGTTGTTGGCTCAAGCGAGGGATAAACAGCAGCAAGATTCAATGTTGCGGCCTGCGTTCTACCCTGTTCGAGAACAAACCTCCTGGCGGCTCGATTCTGATGCTGCGAGTGCAGCTATTGACAGTTCAGAAACCAAAGCAGAAAAGAACATTCGAGCTTACAAGGGTTATCTTGAAGACCAGTTGAAACTCGAAAGTGAATGGGAAAAACTAAATTGTGATTCAGTTGATCTTGGCTCTGTTGGTTCAGGCACTGGTGGAGTAGGTTCAAGTGATAGTGATGCCGCTCCTGGAATGTCTGGAATGAGTGGGGGCGAAGGTTCTGGTGGCGTCAATAATGCACAGCAAGATGAAGAGCTCGCAGTGTGTCGGCGACTTAATGCCCAGCTGCTTTCAGTCAGGCAAAAACTAGCAAACCTTAAGCGGCGACTCGAAAACGATGGGGTGAATCTTGAGAGCCTTGAGATACAGGTAGATTTGTCTGATCTTAAGGAAAGCACCTCAGTTGAAATGTGGGTGCATGACATCTCTGCTGTGCCGGATCATATTTATCGATATCGAATGCGCGCTGAACTTTACAACCCACTATTTGGTCGCAAACTATCTTTGCAGCCAGAGCAGTTTCCTCTCGCAGAAAAACTTACGGTCTCAACACCCTGGAGTGATTTTTCGGCGCCTATTGATGTCCAGCCACCGTTGGTCTTCTATGTCACGAATGCAAGTTCTGCGGAGCAACAAGGCCAGTCAGGGCTAGGACTTAATCTTGGGCAGGCCAGAGTCGAAGTACATCGTTTTTATGATGGTCGGTGGTGGGGTCAGAACTTTGCGGTGGAACCTGGAGATCTGGTTGGTTTCGCCAAGAAGGCTGGCGAAGAAGGCCGCGAGGTTGATTTCGCCACGAACTGGTTTGTGCTCGATGTTATTTCTAATCTTGAGGCAGCTGCTGATCCAGCAAAAGTCCGGGCCCGAATGGCCGCGCACGTTTTGCTTCAGCGGGATGACCGCATTGAGCAGTTTGAAGTGCGCAATCCCAGCGAAGATTCAGAAAACTGGGTGCGTGCTGAGCTCTTGGATTTTGAAGATGCAGCGCCGCTTCAGCAACAAGAAGAGATGACCGATGATTCTCAGCCGGGGCGTGACCCTGGTGGCGGCCGCGGTGGTGGCAATACAGGTGGCGGCGATGCAGGTGGCGGCCGCGGTGGCGGCGGTCCTGGCGGCGGTCGTGGCGGCGGTAATCCTGGTGGCGGTCGAGGCGGTGGAGGCCTCAGTGGCCCGGGCTAAAACCTGAGGTCAATTTCTGCCCGTTTTCTATAGTTTTAAAAAACTTATCGCCTCAGGACGGACCTGCTTTAGCGAGGCCATTCTGGCGGTTTTGAAATGCCGTACGGGTACCGCAGGCCTTTAGAAACAGATGATTTTGGAGCATGCCGGTGATGGTCCCACTCGGTTATGTGTGTCTGGTTTTTGGATCTCCGGCAGCCTGTGACCCAGCAGTAGCTTGGCTAAGTGTCCAGATTGAGTTGACACTACCGCGGGCGCGTATAAACTAACCGCCTTACCCCTTGATTGGGCCCTCTTGCCCAGTCAGCGGCCCCGGCGCGTTGGCATGCTGCCTTTATGTGCTTTGGAGGGCCGTGTTCTGTTCTTTGACAAGTTATGTTCAGGTTCGTTGCGGGTCGTACTTCTTTTTCGATCCTTGTTTACAAGGGTTGAATCTTTTTCTGTCTGGGAGGTACGACGCCGCACCGAGAACGAACGCTTGAAGCAAAAAATATTCAAGTAGCAAGCAAGCAAGACAATGGCATACCAGTTGATTTTTCATTTGGTGTGGCATGTTGAGCTGGCTGCTCAAAAACGATAATGCCGGTTGGGCAACGAAAGATCTTCGCATTCGCGAAGTGATGTCGGGGTCGGGTCGGTATGACGAAGTCGTTAAGGGCAGGCGGTGGATGTCTTGGCGTTGAGAGGCGATGAAGGACGTTGGAACCTGCGATAAGCCCTGGGGAGTTGGTAACCGAGCATTGATCCAGGGATTTCCGAATGGGGAAACCCGGCCCGTTTTACGGGTCACCTACACCCGAATGCATACGGTGTAGGAGTGAACCCGGTGAACTGAAACATCTCAGTAACCGGAGGAAAAGAAAGCAAACGCGATTCCGTAAGTAGCGGCGAGCGAAAGCGGAACAGCCCAAACCAACCTTCGGGTTGGGGTATGGACGTCAATTCGCGAAAGGAACGTGCACATGAATCAGTTGGAAAGCTGAACCAAAGAAGGTGATGGTCCTGTAGTGCGCACCGAACGATTAGTGAGACGGTCCAGAGTAGCACGGAGCTCGTGAAACTCTGTGTGAACATGCGGGGTCCACCCCGTAAGGCTAAATACTACTCAACGACCGATAGTGAACCAGTAAGGTGACTGAACGATGAAAAGTACCCCTATAAGGGGAGTGAAAAGTACCTGAAACCGCTTGCTTACAAGCTGTGGGAGCCTGGGTCGTCTTCGGACGGCGGTGGGTGACCGCGTGCCTTTTGCATAATGAGCCGACGAGTTACTTTCTGTGGCAAGGCTAAGCTGTATCCCAGCGGAGCCGTAGGGAAACCGAGTCTTAAAAGGGCGCCAAGTCGCAGGGAGTAGACGCGAAACTGGGTGATCTACCCATGGGCAGGCTGAAGAAGGGGTAAAACTCTTTGGAGGGCCGAACCCACTAACGTTGAAAAGTTAGGGGATGACCTGTGGGGAGGAGTAAAAGTCTAATCAAACCCAGAGATATCTCGTTCTCCTCGAAATAGCTTTAGGGCTAGCCTCACGTTACACCGTGCGGGGGTAGAGCCACTGAATGGGGCTGGGGGGCCACAAGCCTACCCACCCCAATCAAACTCCGAATACCGCCCGGCTCTGTCGTGGGAGTCAGTCCACGGGGGATAATCTCCGTGGTCGAAAGGGAAACAGCCCAGACCGCCAGTTAAGGTCCCTGAACAAGTCTCAGTTCGACAAGGTAGTTGGATTGCTTTGACAGCCAGTATGTTGGCTTAGAAGCAGCCACCATTTAAAGAGTGCGTAACAGCTCACTGGTCGAGGAATTCAGCGCCGATAATTATCGGGAATCAAGACTTGTACCGAAACTGCGGATCCAATAAGGATGGTAGAGGAGCGTTCCTGTCAGCAGTGAAGCGATTCCGGAAGGGATTGTGGAGCGGCAGGAAGTGAATATGTCGGCTTGAGTAACGATAAACGGAGTGAGAATCTCCGTCGCCGAAAACCTAAGGTTTCCTGGGGAAGGTAAATCCGCCCAGGGTTAGGCGGGTCCTAAGGCGAGGCCGAAAGGCGTAGTCGATGGATAGCAGGTTAATATTCCTGCCCCCTTGTGTGCGGTTGACCCGGCATGACGGATTGCGAAGCTCGCACGGGACAGTGAAGCGTCCAGGCCTCTCAAGGCCGATGTGGGGTGGAGCAGTTCCTAGAAAATCTGTCCGGTGACAAACACAAGGCCCGTACTAAAACTGACACAGGTAGGTGTGGCGAAAAGCCTCAGGCGCTCGAGAAAATGGTTGTGAAGGAACTAGGCAAATTGACCCCGTAAGTTCGCAATAAGGGGGCCCTCCTGGAAACAGAGGGCGCAGAGAATAGGCTCTGGCGACTGTTTATCAAAAACACAGCACTGTGCTAACTCGCAAGAGGATGTATACAGTGTGACGCCTGCTCGGTGCCGGAATGTTAAGGAAGCAGGTTAGCTCTTCGGAGCGAAGCTTGTGACCGAAGCACCGGTAAACAGCGGCCGTAACTATGACGGTCCTAAGGTAGCGAAGTTCCTTGTCGGGTAAGTTCCGACGTGCATGAATGGCGTAACGACTGGAGCACTGTCTCCACAACCAACTCGGTGAAATAGTAGTGGCGGTGAAGATGCCGCCTACCCGCAGCAAGACGGAAAGACCCCGTGGACCTTTACTGCAGGCATATATTGGTTATGGACGTGTATTGCGTAGAATAGGTGGGAGGCTTTGAAGCTGGGATTTCGGTCCTGGTGGAGCCAATAGTGAAATACCACTCTGTATTCGTTTGTGGCCTAACCCCGATTCCCATGAAACTGGGCGGGGGACCGTGTATGCTGGGCGGTTTGACTGGGGCGGTCTCCTCCCAAAGAGTAACGGAGGAGCGCAAAGGTCGGCTCAGCGCGGTTGGAAACCGCGTGTCGAGTGTAAGAGCATAAGCCGGCTTTACTGCGAGTCAGACATGACGAGCAGTCTCGAAAGAGGGCTCTAGTGATCCTGCGATCCCGTGTGGAAGGGTCGTAGCTCATCGGATAAAAGGTACCCCGGGGATAACAGGCTGATCGCTCCCGAGCGTCCATAGCGGCGGAGCGGTTTGGCACCTCGATGTCGGCTCATCACATCCTGGGGCTGTAGGCGGTCCCAAGGGTTGGGCTGTTCGCCCATTAAAGTGGTACGCGAGCTGGGTTCAGACCGGCGTGAGCCAGGTCGGTCCCTATCTGCTGTGGGCGCTGCAACATTGACGGGAGTTCTCCCTAGTACGAGAGGATTGGGAGGGACCCACCCCTGGTGCGCCAGTTGGACCGCTCGGTCCATCGCTGGGTAGCTAAGTGGGGCAGGGATAACCGCTGAAAGCATCTAAGCGGGAAGCCCACCCGAAGATGAATGTTGCACGTCTTTAGACGAGAGACCCCCGGAAGACTACCGGGTTGATAGGCCGCACGTGTACGGGCAGAAATGCCTTTAGCGAAGCGGTACTAATGGTCAAAGACTTCGTCATATCGACCGGGGTCCGTCATCTGCTTCCTGGTTTTCCAGAGAAGTATCATGACAACCACCGGTCGAGCGTTCGTTCGATGTGGTAGCAATGAAACCTGAACATACTTATATACACACGTCGCCGCGACAGCGGCGGCGTGTGCTTGTCGGTGACTATAGGTACGGGGAGACACCTGATCCCATCCCGAACTCAGAAGTTAAGTCCGTGCCGCCGATGATACTGCACAGCGGGAAAGTAGGTTATTGCCGACTCTTTAGCCCCGCGAGGGTAAACCCCTCGCGGGGCTTCCTTTTGTTTTGAGGGACTCGGTATTCTTTCTGTCACTTCATCCGATAGGCAGTAGATTCAGAAGGGCTTTGAGAATGAAATACGCAATAGCAGTGCTTGCGATTGCAGATATGACCGCAGATATCAACGGCTTCAGAAGTAAACAGGCTGTTGCGGAAGCGATTGGCCGTGCAACCTGTGACTTCATCGATGCAGTTAAGACAAAGTAATGAGGTCACATAATGGCTGATAAGAACGATCGCCATAGCTTACGAACATTGTGGTCTCGGGTTTGTGAAAAGCCTTGGTATATCAATGCGATCAGGATTGTGATCCCACTGATCATCATTGGGGCTGCGATCTACATTTACGATGAGCACATCAAGTACCACGTGTTTCCAAAACGTTGGGGCACTGTCGAACAGGGGTTGGTCTATCGTAGTGGGCAGCTCTACCCAGAGGTCTTGCAGCGAATGATAGAGAAGCACAACATTGAATGTGTTCTTGATTTAAATTTGGTGGAGCCAGATAACGAGCTGCAGCAGGCAGAGATTCGAGTATTGGCAGAAATTGGAGTCCCTCGAATTAACACACCACTGATCGGTGATGGCACAGGTGAAGTTGAAAACTATATTTTGGCTGTCTGTGCAGTGCATCGCGCAGTGGAGTCTGGATCGCCTGTTTTGGTTCATTGTGCTGCTGGCTCACAACGAACTGGTGGCGTGATCGCGATCTATCGAATGTTGGTGCAGGGGCAAGATGGTGGTGATGTTTGGAATGAAGCAACGCTTTACAGGTTTACTGGTAGAGATGGCAAGCTGAAGCGTTATCTTGCTCAAAATATGAATACGATTGCTCACAGGCTTGTGGAAGAAGGTGTGATTGAACAGGTGCCTGATCCACTGCCTATATTTGAAAAAAATCTACTTGCTCAGTGAAACTGGCCATGCTGGGGGCCTTAGTGAACCATATCTTCATGCTTCGGCCCATGTCGTGAGCATTTGTGGTCGCGGGGTAGGCCCTTTGGTATCCTCTGCTTCTGCTATTGAAGTTGGGCTAGGTGGAACAGTCGCACCTGCTCAACACGAACTCGGAAGTTCACTGAACTTAGGCGACATGTCTTAACTGGAGGTCTCCCATGACTATTCCGATTCTCGCGCTTGGAGCTGGTGGAATCATCGCTATTTGCGTTGGTGTGGCCATTTTGTTGCTGATCATTATTCTCATTGGAATCTATAACGGGCTCGTCAGTGCTCGGAACCAGGTTAAGAATTCTTTTAGTCAGATCGATGTGCAACTCAATCGCCGTTATGACTTGATTCCAAATCTTGTTGAAACAGCGAAGGGTTACATGAAGCACGAGCGGGAAACGCTTGAATCAGTAACCGAAGCCCGCAATCAAGCGATGGGTGCTTCCAAGGCAGCTGCCGCTGATCCAACGAATGGGGCCAATATGAAAGCCTTGGTTGGTGCAGAGGGGGCTTTGACCGGGGCGCTCGGTCGCCTCATGGTAACCGTCGAGGCGTATCCTGATTTGAAGGCCAGTCAGAATATGATGCAGGTTCAGGAAGAGCTGACATCAACGGAGAACCGCGTGGCTTATTCCCGTCAGGCATATAACGATTCAGTGATGCACTACAACACGAAACGTGAGACATTTCCCAACAGTATTGTCTCTGGCATGTTCAACTTCAATGTGGCTGAGTCCTTTGAGGTTGAATCGGCCGAGGTTAAAAAAGCTCCTAAGGTCAGCTTTAGCTGATCGCATAGAACGCTCTTATGGCTATCAACTTTTTTGCGGCGCAAGCCAAAGCTAAGAAGAAGACCGGTCGGCTTGTGATCCTATTTGGGATTGCGGTGGGCTTGATTATTGCCATCCTCTATGTCATTGGCGCTCTGATTTTGGGAGAGCACGGTGACGATAAAACATGGACGTTTGTTTGGTGGCAGCCTGGGGTTCTGTTGGGTGTTGGTTTGTTTACCCTCGTGGTTGTCGGTGGTGGATCCTTCTACAAACTTGCTGAGCTCTCCCAGGGTGGGGATGTAGTTGCTCGTTCGCTGGGTGGGAAACAATTAGATCCCAGTACGCGAAATACTGATGAGCGGCGAGTTCTTAATGTTGTTGAAGAAATGGCGATTGCCTCTGGTATACCGGTGCCGCCTGTCTACTTGATTGATGATCCGACGATTAATGCTTTTGCGGCCGGGTACCACCCGAAAGATGCGGTCATTGGCGTGACGTCTGGCTGCGTGCAGCAACTTAACCGCGAAGAGCTTCAAGGTGTCATGGCGCATGAATTCAGCCATATTTTTAATGGTGACATGCGTCTGAGCATTCGTCTTATGGGTGTCATTTATGGACTGCTGGTGTTGGGTTTGTTTGGATTGCTTTTAGTTCGTACTGTTGGTTACGGCATGATGTTTAGTCGGCGGTCAAACAACAAAGATAGTGGCCAGGCAGCGTTGGCTATCATCGGGGTTGGTATTGTCTTGATGGTCCTGGGATTCATAGGGACGTTTTTTGGTCGGGTTATTCAAGCTGCGGTATCGAGGCAGCGTGAGTATTTAGCTGATGCGACTGCCGTTCAATACACACGCAATCCCAATGGTATCGGGGGTGCCTTGCGTAAAATTGGAGGTTTGAAGGCGAAGACTACTTTTGACGCACGTGCGAGCGAAATGAATCACATGTTCTTTACGCAAGCAATGTCTTCCATGTTTTCGACGCATCCTCCAATTGCAGATCGTATTTCACGTATTGAGGGCATTCCAGCTTCAGCAGTGCCAACGTCATCGGCGGGTGATGTATCAAGTGTTATGGATTCAAGTGCGGCAGCGGGTTTTGCTGGAGGAGATGGTCAGTCATCTCTGAAGCGATCTCAAATTCATCAGGCTGTCGAGGGTATTGGGTCTATTGATATGGCTCATATTAATCTAGCCCATGAGATCATTGAGGCTATTAACCCCGTTTTACGTGATGCGGCTCATGAGCCCTTTGATGCTCAGGTAATTGTATTTTGTCTACTACTCTCGACAGATAAAAAGATACGCGCGATTCAGTATGAAATGCTTGAGGCAGCATTCGATAAGCAAGCAATTCGTATGACAGTCGATCGGCTTGAGAAGTCAGTGGCACAACTGGATGAGCGACTTCGGTTGCCACTACTTGATCTGGCGATTCCTTCATTGTGCACAATGTCACCTCCTCAGCATCAGCACTTCAGGGAAACAGTCTCAAAACTGATTCGGGCGGATCAAAGCGTTTCACGATTTGAATGGGCCGTCCACGTCGTGCTTGCGCGTCATCTTGATCAACGAATTATTGGGGGGCGAGCGAGTACGAAAGCGACTCACGCACTGAAAAGGCATCACGCTGATGCTGTGGTTGTTCTAGCGACACTTGCTTATCTAGGCGCTCGTGAAAAACAGGCGGCCGAACTTGCGTTCCGAAGTGGCTTGGCGGTGCTCGGTGGTGCTGCATCACGTATGCCTGCAGCAAGTGAATGTGGCTTAGACGCATTAGACACGGCGCTTGGTCGATTAGATCAGGTCAAGTTTTCGGAGCGACAACGTTTTCTTTTGGCTTGCGAGGCATGTATTGCCCAGGATGGCCGCACAACGGTAGCCGAGGCTGAGACATTGCGAGCAATTGCAGATGCTATTAATTGTCCAATGCCACCTATCTTGCAAGAGCAGCAAGCTGCAAAGCCCAAATCAAATGCAGATGACCCGGCCTAGAATTGGGCACCCTTGCTTGGGATAGCTAGGAATGGAAATTGTGGCGTGTTTAAGAAGGTAATCAGATGAACTACTGGAGTGTATTGATAGGGGTGTGGCTTTTCTTTGTGGCTGCGGTGTTGCAGGCATGTCAGCCGAACAGCATGTCTAATCATTCAATTGAGCGATCTGTATCTATTGTGGCAAGCACAAAGGCTGTCATGGGACTCTCAAGTACCGCATTTGATCAGGGGCATGATATTCCCAAGCAATTCACGGCTGATGGCAAAGATGTTTCGCCGCCATTGAGCTGGGCTTCTGTCCCGGAAGGTACGCAGAGTCTTGTGCTGATCGTAGATGATCCATCAGTAGGGCAGAGCCCCTGGGTGCATTGGGTGATCTACGCAATTCCTGCGAGTATGACTGGTTTGGATGCTGGGGTGCCAAACAACCCAACGACAACCTTTGGTGCCATGCAAGGTACTGACTCTTGGGGGACGATTGGGTATCGGGGTCCTTCGCCTCCACCAGGCCAACCACATGAATATCGTTTTCGGCTTTACGCAATAGATGGTATGCCGAACATGATTTCCGGGCTCACGGCGTCTCAAGTGATGAGCCTGCTAAAGGGTCATGTTCTGGCTACAGCAGAAATGACGGCAAGCTACGGCCGTCAGGTTCAGGCGAAATAGATTGATCAGTTGGTCCTTGTTGAAATAGCAATTGAAAGCCGCCACCGAAATGGACATCAATGAGACCATCTCGGTAGCGGTGGTGTGTTAGAAGTTGTAGATCCAGAGGGCGATCAGGCTTTATTTGCACCCGCTTTCCGCAACGACCTGGTCCATTTCTCGGCATACTGCTTCATAGTATTCAGGACAGTGCTCAGCAAAACAGTTCTTCCAAGCATTGGCAGCCTTTTTTGCCGCACTGCATCTTGCTTCTTGGTATTTAGCATCAGCCGCATCAACTTTTTCCTGAGCTTGATCGGAACTCAATGCAGTGTCGACGAGCCATCCGACACCCCCGGCAACAACACCTGTCAATGCACCGATGGCCGCAGTCAGTGGTCCTCCAACCGCTCCTGCAATCGCGCCGCCAACCGCTCCGGTAGCAACATAGCCACCAAGCGAAACCTTCGCACCATCTCCGAATTCTTTAAGGATTTCATTAATCCGGCTCTTATGGATATTGTGAGCATCAGTGAGGTCTTGCGAATAACTAGCTGCTGCTTCGGTCAGGCATTGCTTAAGAGAATCCATGTCACAGAAGACCAACGACTCGCTGTGATTTTCGTTATCTAATCTTCCATAGAGGCGCCCTGCTGACGAGGGGTCATTCGTCTCAACCGTCATGGATTGTTGATTCTCAACGGCCCATTCCAAAAATGGCTGTGATGACATGCCATCAGTGGCCACGAAAGCGATAAAAGCCGCCGCTTGATCGGCCGTAATCAAGCTGGAATCTGAGACCATGGTGAGGGGCATAAAGATGAGCATGCTCTTGAAACCATCATCAAAGTGAATTGCATATCCGACATGCTTATCGGTAGGCCCAAAGCGGGCCGAATGTATGAAGCACTCAACAGTTGTGCCCAGTGGGGTCGGTATGGTGATGCCGTACTGGAGCGGATCAATCGGCCACAAAACGAGGTCAAGAATTGGTGCAATACCCCCTTGTGCCGAGTTGACCACGGTGTAGTTGATTGTGTCGGTGGGTCCTGTTGGTCCAACAGACCAGAGGCCACTGGTATCAGCAATGTAGTTTTCAGTAAATGTATCCATCCAGAGTTGCTTATTGTTTTCTTTAATAAGTTCTGGACGTAAGTTCTGAGGTATTTCAAGGTATGCCTTGGCGATGCCTCTTTCATAAGCCTGCTGTTGATCGAATGGTGCAGTGATACGGGAAAACTGCTCCGTCAGCCTTCCAAGGCTAGGCTGTGACCATGAAGTGCTCGTAGCAGTGGCGGCGTTTATAGACTGAGCATTTGCGATCGAAGGCACAAGAGCACTTGATGCCCAAAATAAAAACAAGAGTAACTGGGAGTAAATTATTCTCTTCAAGCCAAGATCAAATTGCATGGTGAGATCTCCACATTGTGAACTCCTCGTGTAGAGTTCTGGGTGAAAGATATCCTCCTTGCGTCAATGCAAAAGGACATCCGTAATTCAAAGAACTTCACTTTCTTCGAAAACAATGTGACCGGTCATTATTGAATTGCATTTTGAGGAACGTTTGGGGACACCATTCTTCAAAATCATCCACTCATTATTTGATATGCCCTTTGGTCTAGCAGCCTGCGCTGCTTATGTATTCTTTTTTTAAAATGGCTTTTAAGGGTCTCCTCGATGCTGAGACTCTTTTGGCCAATGAGACCACTCATTGGATGTCGATGGCATTATTTTGAGTGTCAGGCAGAGCCGGTTACAATTTCCGCCTAGCCAGTTATGGCTGGGGACAGGTGGCAGAGCGGCTGAATGCGCTGGTCTCGAAAACCAGTATGGCCTCCGGGTCATCGTGGGTTCGAATCCCACCCTGTCCGCTTGTTGTCAATGGAATCGCTTCCTTGTGGGGGCGGCTGTCATCATAAGGAAGATAAAATGTTTAGATCAGAGCCAAAGAGTAAATCCATCGTTGTCATCGCATCACTTGCACTGGTTGCATCTGCGAGCATGCTTTTTGCAGCAGCATTGCTACAGCAAGATCAGTCAACAACTACCCAAGATTCAATGCGGGCAAATCATATGCCTGGTAAGGGCCAGAAATTTTTAGCACAACATTGTGGGGATTGGGCTTGGTCGAGCACGGCAAAGATGAGTCCAGGTGGAGAGTCCAAGACGTATAAAGGCGAGATGAAATCAAACATGTCATTTGATGGCCGGTACATGTTCGAGAGCTTTGAAGGTGATCGTAATCAAGGGCCACATCGATTTGAGGCTCTTAACATTACTGGTTATGACAATAAGCGCAAGGTCTTTGTGAGCTCGTGGCTCGATAATACGATGACCGGTATCTTCACTGCCCAAGGTATGCCAAACGACGATTGGACTGAAATCAACTGGGTGCAAGATCGAACCAACGAGATGACAGGGAAGATTGACAAGTTACGAGTTGTTGAAACCTTCCATGGTCCAGATAAATTTTCAATTGCTGAATACTGGCCTAGTCCAGATGGCAAAGAGTTTAAGGCAGTCGAGATTGAATTTACGAGAATCAGTGGCTAAAAGCTCTGCTTTGGCAATACAGCAAGTGTGCAGCTCCAATGGAAACGTTGGAGCTGTTTCTTGTGGTCTTTGAGATGTAAAAGATTGAAGTGTGTTGTTTTTATAGGCGTGTAAGCACCACGTTGTCTGCACATGCAGAATAGTTACAATTATATTTATATAAATGTTCTGAGTTGATTGTTCCTAGATAAGGAGTGTCGTATGGGTTTCGTTGACGGCGTACTAGTTGATGCGACTGGGGAGTTGGGGCAGTATGTTTATTTTAAACTAAAGAATAAGAAACGCGCTAAAGTATTCAAATCTTTTGCTGAAGAGCACGGGTTGATTTTTTCAGCGAAGCCTTCTGAATACAACGGCGAGATTATGAAGATTCAGGCGCCATCCACAGCGGAACTCAAGAGCCAGGGTAAGCAGCGATTAAGTAGGAAGGCACGGTTTGCCAGTCGCTACTACGGCAACTCGCCTTTTCAGGCAAAGCTCTGGCCATTTGTAAGTAATCGAATGCGTGGCGATTGGCAGTCCAATTGCAATATTGTAGAGGGCAGCTGGAAGGGGCATCTTATGACCTCTTTTGATACGCTTTGGTTTAGTTATGGTGATAATAATAGTGAAGGTGAGTACACCTCAGTATTCGCGCACTGTCATGCACAAATGCCGCAAGTGATCATCACGCCCACTGGAATTCTTTCTTCTCTCAAGCGTGCAGACGAAGGGCAGATATTAAACCTAGGCTATCATCACCAAAAGTTTGAATCCAATGAGTTCAACAAAGCATGGCGTGTGTCCGCAATTGATCAGCGGATGGCAAGCGATTTTATCTCTCAGAAAATGATGGACTATTTGATGGATCATCACAATGAGAAGTGGCATATTGAGCTAAGTCCTGGTGGCATTCTGATCTCAACTGTATTGACACTCAATGTAAAAAAGGTTGAAGCTGCCATGGATATGCTTGCTGGATTTCTCGAGCATGTCGATGAAGATCTACTGCAGCAAGCGGCCCAGTAGTGACTTGTATAAGTTATCATACATGCGCCTATTGTGTTAATTACAGAAGTAGTGGGTACCAAAAACGGAAGGAATGAAAACATGTTGAATGTGAAAAGTAAAAAACGATCGGTTCTATTTCTTGCATCTTTATCGCTGGTTGTTTCGGCTGGCACACTCGTTGCAGCGACACTTATGCAGCAATCAGACCCAGGCGGCATGCAAGAAAAGATGCAAAAAGCGATGGAAGCCTATTCGACCCCAGGTAAGGGACAGAAGTTTCTTGCGCTCCGCGACGGTGAATGGAATTGGATGTGGACCATGTGGATGGGCCCCAATGGGCAGACCATGAGTGCCAAGGGTGAAGTGGATATGGATATTGAATTTGGTGGTCGTTACTTAGTGAGCGAGATCGAGGGCAATATTATTGGCCAGCCACAAAAGTTTAAGGCCCTTAATATTGTTGGATATAACAATGCCCGTAAGGTGTTCGTGAGTTCAATGCTCAGTAGTGAGATAACAGGAATTGATAGCGGTGTGGGTACGCCTAATGCAGATTGGACGCAGATTGATTGGGTGCAGCAGGAAACAAATCCAATGACGGGGAAGGTGGAAGAATACCGAGCTGTTGAAAAGATAGAAGGCCAAGACAAGTTCACAATTACGGAATATCGTAAAGGTCCTGGTGGTAAAGAATATAAATCAGTTCACTTGGTATTTACACGCGATCATGGCCACGACCACGGCCACGATCATGACCATTAATGATGATTAGTAAGCCCGGTTGTTTTGATTGTTCTTTTAGGCAGCTTGGCAATAAGTCAGGCTGAGGTGCCGGCATAGGATCGGAAAGAGTCATTCCACAAGCAGCCATTGATTGTCTTTTAATGCGCGGTGGCACTTCGAAAGGGCCATACTTCCTGGCGCGTGATCTGCCGAGTGACCGGGAGGAGTTGTCACATCTGCTTTTGAGAATGATGGGCTCACCTGATGCTAGGCAAATTGATGGACTCGGTGGTGGAACCTCGCTCACCAGCAAGGTCTGCATCATCTCGCCATCGCAGCGCAAAGATGCAGATGTCGACTATCTGTTCGCACAAGTGCGTGTTAAGAAGAAAGAAGTTGACTTTGACGCAAACTGCGGAAACATGGTCAGTGGGGTTGGTCCCTTTGCGTTAGAGCGGGGCATGGTGCCGCTGCAAGAAGGTGAGACAAAAGTTCGGGTCTACAATTTGAATGTCGGTGAGATCATTCATTTAACGATGCAAACACCAAAGGGTCACTTGACCTATGAGGGTGACACAGAGATCGCAGGTGTGCCTGGTAGGGCAGCTCCGATTCGTATGGACTTTTTCGGCGTGGCAGGTCCGGCGAGTGGGCATCTGTTTCCAACAGGAAGTCCGACTGATGACATTAACGGTGTAGAGGTAACGTGTATTGACAGTGTCAATCCAATCGTCTTGATCGCAGGGACTTCTCTGGGAAAGACGGGGCAGGAGACCAAAGAAGAACTTGATAAAGATCAAAACCTCCTTGAGCAGCTGCAGGCCATACGCATCGAGGCTGGTCAGCGCATGGGGATGGGTGATGTCACAGAACATGTGGTCCCGAAGATTGCTTATTTGTCACCACCGCGCGACGGTGGCACTATTTGTTCTCGCTACTTCACGCCGAATAAGTGCCATGCAGCTCATGCCATCTCTGGTGGCATTGGTATTGGCCTGGCTTGTGTTTCACCGGGAACGGTGGCGGCCCCTTTGGCTAAGGGTATCTCAGGCAGTGAGCCAGACGTTCTTGTTGAGCATTGCTCAGGTCTATTGAAAATCCATCTAAACATCGATTTGAACGAGTCTGACCCAACAAAACGTATTCAGTCAGCCGGAGCGATTCGTACGGCCCGTCCAATTATGGATGGCCGCGTGCTGGTTCCGGAAGGATTGGTGCCCTAATGGCAAGTCCTATGATTTCCTGGCCAGAAGGTAAAGCATTTGCCTTTACGATTGTTGATGACACCGACCATGCAACGGTTGAGCGAGTCAAACCAATTTACGATCTACTTGCAGAAGTGGGTATGCGTACCACCAAGACGGTTTGGGTGGAGCCAACTGACGCAGGAAATTCATACGGCGATGCCCAGACGCTCAGTGATCCTGAATATGCTGCTTTCATTAATGCGTTGAAGAGCGACGGTTTTGAGATTGCATTGCATGGTGTGCGTGGCTGTAGTTCGACGCGGAAGCAGATAGAAGCTGGTCTCCAAAAATACAAAGAGATCATCGGTCAAGATCCAAACATTCATATCAACCACTGTTACAACCAAGACAATGTCTACTGGGGCAAGCAGCGTTTTACGTTCATTCGTCGGTTGCTGCATTTGTATCGAGGCCGCCCCGGTGATAGTCACGGTCACGATCGAAGCAGTGAGCACTATTGGAGTGACTTGCTCAATGAACGGGTTCGGTATGTAAGAGGCCATATTTTCAAAGGCATTAATACACTTGCCTGTGATCCGTATATGCCCGCCTTTGATCCGATGTTCCCCGATGTACGGGCCTGGTTTTCGAGTTCTGATGGTCATGATCCAGAGACGTTCTATGCCTTGCTCGGCAACGAGAATCAAGCATTACTTGAGGAACAAGGAGGCGCGTGCATTGTGTACACCCACCTCGGGTTGCCGGGATTTCGAGACGAGTCTGGAGGGGTACACCCTCGTCTTGAGCAAGCGCTGACGGGCTTGGCCCAACGCAATGGTTGGTTTGTTCCGGCGGAAGAACTACTGGGTTATCTCGCTGGTGGTGCGGGACCGAGTCGTCTGACCTGGTCCAATCGGATGCGCATGCTCTTGCACAAGTGGCTTCGATATTAGCTCGAAGGCCTGTTATCGATCTGAGCTATACATCTTTGGTGGAACCCACCCTCGTTGAGCTGTACTGAGGGAAATTGGGCCTCTCTTGAGAATGAATCATCATGATTGGCTGATTGTGTCTTGAATATAATTCAGGTTGGGGTGTATACTCAGCACGACTGTAAAGATAGGCGATCTAGGTGAACTAGGTAATTGAGGTGTATGTGACCCATTGGCGACAATGGGGGGGCTTACATCGGGCACGGGTGGGTGGTATAGCGGTGGCTTCAGCTATCGTGCTATCACCTGTTTTGTTTGGACAAGAGATCTCGATCTCAGCAAAACAGTTAGCTGCGCCGCCGCAAGACATTATGAGTGGAAGGCTACGGCTGCCTGATCCAGCATTCACTGGGACCTGGTCTGAGTATGGCATGTTGTCCACGGTGATTGAAGCGGGCAAAGGGTCACGTGATCAGGGAGTCTGCCAGATTCCTCTTGCTGGTGCAGCGGATATCGTCGTCTTGGGCAAAGAGTTGTCTACTTGGAAGATCAATTTAATAGATGGGCAAGGGCAGCGTCACGATCTGTTATCTGCACGCGAGGCGGTCTTGGGTGACGGAGGTCCGCTGGGATCATCGCTTGATGCGCTCCGTGTTTCCTTGGCGGATCTGGTGGGTCCTCAAGTCACTTTGGATTTAACGACAAATTCCCAACAAACGGGTCGTCATGCTGCCGTTGTTTTGGTTGATGACGATGTTCCAGTTGGCATGTACGCTTCTCTGAATCATCACCTTCTACATGTCGGTCAGAAGGTTCAAATTGATACCCAGTTCTACAACACACAGAACACCAATAGTCAAACGGTACGGACTCAAGACCGTCAGAGATTAAATCTTGCCATTGTTGAAAGTTGGGCAGATGTTTGGCATGCGAATGGTCATTACGAACGACTTGATTCCGTAGGCGAAAGTGGAATGTTTTCGTTAGATCTTCGGAGCGCCGGTGATGTGACTGTCATGTTAAGTGTCAGGGCAATTGCTTCGGACGGGCGCGCATTCCTACGAACCACAACACATCTGATACATGTTGAAGAACCCAATGAAAAACTAAGTGGTTTCGCTTCAATGGTGGTCGGAAGTGATGGCGATCTTCAGATCTTGATCGGTGTGGATGGTTCCCGTGAAAAAGTGCTGTTAGCGGCAGAATTATGGTCAACGTCTATCGCAGGTGAGGCCAGTCCTGTTTGCTGGGCTGGAGGCATGACGCCACGAGAGCGGGGTGGTCACGACCAGTCAATACGCCGTTTACGACTTGATCTAGCTTGGCTCTCTGGTTTCGATGGACAGTCAACGCTCTCCTTGAAGAACATCCGGATCCAAGATCCAGACTCACTTGTCCCACTTGATATTCAGGCTGAGATGACACTGGACGTATCTGATGCTGTATGGGAAGTTGCCAGTCGTGTTGATGCTCAAGAAACGCCCACCCGCGAACAACTGATGGGGCAGCCGGGGAAGGTTCGTTTTGCTGGTCATTTTTCAGATCATTCCAGCCGGGCTGTTGGTGGACATAACCTGATGCTGATGCACGGTTATTGTTCTGATGGTGTTTCGTTTGAACAATCTGATTATTCAGGGCAGCTTCAGGTCTTCTGGGACCCAGATGTGAACCGAACTCATGATGAGTTTGCATTGGAAATCTGGAACCAGGGTCTTAATTCAAAGTCCTATGGGTTGCTTGGCCATAGTCAAGGTGGGACTGCGGCCTTGCACCTCTACGCATATTATTGGAGCGGCGTTGATTGGGCCCAAGGCGGGCGACTGGTGCAAACACTGGGATCGCCGTTCGAAGGGACAGCGCTTGCTGGCGCTATTGCAGCGCTCGGTGAAGTCTTTGGTATTCAGTGCGGTACCAACTTTGACATGACTTACGATGGAGCTGCATTATGGCTCTCAGGCATCCCCACGTGGGCCCGCCAAGAAACGTATACCAGCACCTCATCCTTCGTTGACGAGTGGTTTAGTTATGACTATTGCCACCTCGCGTCTGATTTGCTTTTAAGTGATCCTGATGATGGCGTTGTTGAGTCCTGGTCAGGACGTATCGATGGCGGCAATGATCTGGGGCATATTGAAGGTTGGTGTCATATTGGAGGGATGGTTGAGCCCCCGGAATGTACAGATCCAGCTCGTAATTCAGATTTCAATGAGAGTGCTGCTCGATGAGAAAACTTCCACTGTCTTTAGGGCTTACATTGCTTTTGCCGAGCTTAGGGCTAGCGGATTTGGCCAATGATTGTGTGAGTCCCGCTATTGCGATTCCAGATGGATTTGCTTCGGGTGTCATGGTTGATCTGGCACCGGTCAATTGCCGAGAAGGTTGCGTGGTGACCGCGGTGAATGTTTCACTTGAGATCAATCATCCATGGATTGGTGATCTGGTCGTGACCCTGGAACATGTTGACACTGGCACATCAATAGCCCTGTTGAATCGCGCCGGTTCTGAGTTCATTGGTTATCCAGGTCCATATGGATGTGGCGGCGACGATATTGATGTGATTCTTAAAGACGATGCGGCGCTCAGTGCACATGAGATCTGCTCGGCGACAGCGATACCAGTACTGATTGGGGAGGCTCGTCCTATTGAATCGCTGAGTGTTTTCGATGGTCTGAGTGCAGCCTCTTCCTGGCGTCTCACGGTTGCCGATGACAGTTTGTACGACCAGGGTATTCTTGTTTCAGCCTGTATCGAGATTGGCTGGTCATCTGATTGCAATGGGAATGGAAGTCCAGATGATGTTGATATCGCCAATGGTCTGAGTACTGATTCAGATGGCAATGGCACACCAGATGAATGTGAGCAGTCACCATGCCCTGCTGATTTTGACGGCAGTGGTTATGTTGGTATCGAAGATTTCAGTTACTTCCTCATCGCTTTTGGTTCCCAAGATGCCAATTTCGATCTGGATGGTAGTGGGTCAGTAGATCTCGGTGATTTCAGTCTCTTCTTGGTTGCCTTTGGCTCATCTTGCCCATCGCCTTAGGATCAGGCCCTCCGGGCTGTTACACTTCCAACCCATGACACGCGTTGCGATCGCTAGCCAATCTGAAACCCCAGCTATTGCAGGGGCTGCAATTGCTGATGCAGGAGGCAATGCTGTTGATGCGGCCCTTGCGGCCGTATTTGCCTCTTGGGTTTGTGAACCTGGATATACAGCTCTTGGTAGCGGTGCATTTATGACCGTTTGGTCACCAGAGCAGGGGGCCACGCCCATCTGTCTCGATGGATTTGCTGAAGTACCTGGCCGGCAGGCGGCCAGCATGGAGAATGCTGGCGGGCAACTCATCAAAATGCCATATGGCGTTGGTGTTGAGACAGGTGTCGGTGCTGCTGCAGTGGCGACGCCCGGGGCATTGCTGGCTGCCGAGACACTCTGGCAACGCTGGGGTAAATTGCCATGGGAAGTACTCTTTGAGCCAGCAATTGATCTGGCCCAAACAGGCTTTGTTCTTTCTGAGTCAGTTCATGCTTACTACGAGGCTGGCGCCCATCTGATTTTTTCGCAGACGCCCGATGCAGCGAGAATCTGTATGAAAGCAGATGGCACGATACATTCGGTAGGCACCAACATCACCATGCCCGATCTAGCAGCATCTTTTGAGCTCATTGCGGCAGAAGGTGCGAAGGCATTTTATCGCGGTGATCTTGGCCACCAAATAGGTGCTTGGATGAAAGACAACGGTGGTTTACTTTCAGCAGCTGATCTTGCTGCCTATGAAGTTGGCATTCGACCTTGTCACCAGACGAGGTCTGGAAATTGGATGCTTGCAACCGCGCCACTTCCAGCTATTGGAGGAGAAACGCTGAAGCATTTGGTGGTTGAGCTCAACAAATCAACTCAGCATGGATTTGATTCGGAGAACGTGAATTTCTTTGCCTGTGCTATGAAAGAGATATTTTCTCGGCGTAATGCAATGCTTTATGGAACGAGTCCTTCAGACACGGGTCTTTCTGAAGGCGAGCAACCAATTTCGGAATCAAGTTCTACGAGCCATGTTTCATCAGTTGATTCCGATGGCTTAGCAGTATCTATTACATCATCTTGCGGCTATTCGGCAGGTGTCATTGTCCCTCAAACGGGAATTCTTCTTAACAACATGCTCGGTGAACAAGAGCTTAATGCTGATGCATCGAAACTCACACCGGGTACGAGGATCATGTCAAACATGTCTCCAGTTGTGGCGCATGGTGATGATGGTTCAGTCATCTCACTGGGCGCAGCTGGCTCGCAACGGATTGTCAGTGCGATTGCACGTGTATGGATGGCTCGGGTACTGGATCCAAACCCAGATGCGGCAGGCATTGATGAGGCAGTTGAGGCTGCTCGGTGCCATATGCGGATGCGAGATGATGGTCCATTACTTGTCTATGAGCCAGGCGTTGACGTCTCTCAGTTCGAGGGCGAGACGGAGGCCTTTGATTCACATCACATGTATTTTGGATGTGTACAGGCAGCACAGTTGTCGGCCAACGGACAGCTCACAGCGAAAGCTGATCCAAGGCGGGCCGGTGGCGTTGCTTTGGGTGGGGCATAAGACGTCAGCCACATCTGCGATATCATGGTTGGCATGAGCGACGCACCCAAGCACCAAGATCATCCTTCAATACCTCAGGCAGTCAGCGCTGAAGCGATCAATAAGGCGGCACTTTCGATCGGACAATCGATTGAGGCGGATCCAGCCTCAGAGCATCTATTTAGTCCGCGGCTACCGGATCGTGATCGAATTCTGAACGTCCTCGATCAATTGAGATGGATGTTGTTCCCGGGTTTTTTTGGCCCCCGAGATTTTGGACCTGACGGTCTTCATCATCATTTGAAAAGTCTATTGGAGCGCATCTCAGTAGATTTTCAGGCACAGGTCGAAGCGGCCTTGCGGTATGAAGAGGCCCTCGACGGAAACACTGGTAGTGAGCATTGCTCGGCCCGAGCAATCGAGATTGTTCAAACCATGTTCGAGCGGCTTCCGGAGATTCGCAGGTTATTGAGCTTAGACATGCAGGCCGCATTTGATGGTGATCCTGCGGCACGCCATACCGACGAGACAATACTCTGCTATCCAGGCCTTTACGCCATTAGCGTGCATCGAATTGCTCATGAACTTTTTCTCATGGGTGTTCCTTTAATCCCAAGGATCATGTCAGAGGAAGCTCATAGTAAGACTGGAATCGATATTCACCCTGGTGCTCAGATTGGCGAACGTTTTTTTGTCGATCATGGAACTGGTGTTGTTATTGGTGAGACTGCTGAGATTGGCAGCAACTGCAAGCTGTATCAAGGAGTCACTATTGGTGCTACAGCTTTTCTTCGCGACGAATCCGGTCGACTCAAACGCGGTATCAAGCGCCATCCGACACTCAAAGACAATGTGACTGTTTTTGCTGGGGCCTCGATACTCGGCGGTGCAACGGTGATTGGTGAAGGTTCAGTCATTAATGGCGGTGTGTTTCTGACCCACTCGGTGCCACCAGAGCATATTGTCAGAGCGCCCAAGGCAGATGTGCGTTTACGATCGGCGCCCGGATCGAAAACCCGAAAATCCTAGGCGCTAACTGATGAAGTAACCGAATGATCCGGGTGTGGTACAATGGCCTGTATGAAGCATTTAGCTCATCGCTTAACGAAGAAACAGTTGTTTTTGCAGGGCAAATACCATGGTAAATAAGGACCCATTCGGGGTAATCGAGACGCTGGATACGGCTGTCGGGCCTCGGCGTATTTTTAGTATTCCCAAACTGACGGGGCAGCAGGGCGTAGGCGATCTTGATGCCATGCCATATAGCATCAAGATTCTTCTTGAGTGTTGTCTTCGCCATATTGATGGTGAGATTGTTTCGAAAGAAGATGTACTCAATGTCGCTTCTTATGATGCAACCAATGTACTACCTGTTGAAATTCCATACATGCCCACGCGCGTTCTTCTTCAAGACTTCACAGGCGTGCCAGCAGTCGTTGATTTGGCAGCAATGCGGGATGCAGTCGTTGGATTAACTGGTGATGATGCAAGTGCTCAAAAAGTAAATCCGCTGGTTCGATGCGATCTGGTGATCGATCACTCTGTTCAGGTTGATGCGTTCAATTCTGGAATGGCTTTGACAATTAACTCTGATAAAGAGTTTGAGCGAAATCTTGAGCGATATGAACTTCTAAAGTGGGCCCAAACCGCATTTGATAATTTTCATGTGGTACCGCCTGCAACCGGTATTTGTCACCAGGTTAATCTGGAGTACCTTGGCAAAGTTATCTGGGATGACGGCCAAGACTTGTTTCCCGATAGTCTTGTCGGAACAGATTCACATACAACCATGATCAATGGTTTATCAGTCATGGGTTGGGGCGTTGGTGGTATCGAGGCCGAAGCGGTGATGGTCGGGCAGCCAATCTACATGCTCATTCCGGAAGTCGTTGGTTTTAAATTTACAGGGCATCTTGCAGAAGGCACGACCGCCACGGATCTTGTATTGCGTGTTACTGAAATGTTGCGTGCCCATGGTGTGGTTGGAAAGTTTGTTGAGTACTTTGGCCCAGGATTGGCTGAGATTCCATTGGCAAACCGAGCCACTATTGCGAATATGGCGCCAGAATATGGTGCAACAATGGGCTTCTTTCCGACTGATGAACAGACCCTTAAGTACCTTTCGTTTACCGGGCGTGATGAAAAACACTGCCAAGCCGTAGAGCAGTACTGTAAGGCTCAAGGCCTTTGGCATAAGAGTGATGCGCCGGTGTGTTACTCCAGTACATTAGAACTTGATCTGTCAACTATCGAGCCAGCACTCGCGGGGCCAAAGCGCCCTCAGGATCGCATCAACTTGGCTGATATGAAATCAACTTGGCACGAGGCGAGGCGTGCGACGTTTGGTCATGAGCATCCCGCAGCGGGTGAATCTCAGCGAGGATGGGGTGCCAATGATGGTGGTACCGCAGTTGCTGAGCAGTCACAAGTTGCTCAAGTGAGTTGTCAAGATGAACAGTTTACTTTAGCTGATGGTGCAGTTGTTATCGCTGCGATTACAAGTTGTACAAACACGAGTAATCCAGATGTGATGATTGGCGCCGGTCTGCTGGCGCGAAAAGCAGCAGAGCGAGGGCTGAGCAGAGCGCCATGGGTAAAGACATCGCTCGCTCCTGGATCTAAGGTCGTCACTCAATACCTTGAAAAAGGTAACTTGATGGATGATCTAGAAAAAATGGGCTTTTACCTCGTGGGTTATGGATGCACAACGTGTATTGGCAACTCAGGTCCACTGCCTGAAGCTATCAGTAAAGCAATTAATGATCATGATTTGGTTGCCTGCAGCGTGCTCAGTGGTAATCGAAACTTTGAAGGTCGGATTTCCCCTGATTGCAAGGCAAACTATTTAGCTTCTCCGCCGCTGGTTGTTGCTTACGCAATTGCTGGCACCATCGATATCGATCTCACCTCTGAGCCTCTTGGGCAAGATCCATCAGGTGAGGATGTCTATCTACGCGATATATGGCCAAGTCAGACCGAGGTCGAGGATCTGAAGTCAGTGTGCCTGACGCGGGAGCAGTTTGTCGAGCAGTACAGTGATGTGTTTGATGGGGCAGAAGAATGGCAGTCAATCGAAGTCACTGGTGGCAATCGTTTTGCCTGGTCTGATGACAGTACATACATTCATAATCCGCCATTCTTTGCAGGCATGACCATGGAGGTCTCACCGATTGAACCAATTTACGGCGCTCGAGTGCTTTGTAAATTGGGAACATCGGTCACCACGGATCACATATCGCCAGCAGGTGCTATTGCAACTGATTCACCAGCGGGGCAATGGCTGATTGAGCACGGTGTCGAAAAGTCGATGTTCAATAGCTTTGGCTCTCGTCGCGGCAATGATCTTGTGATGACCAGAGGAACATTCGGAAATATTCGAGTACGTAATGAAATGGCGCCAGGTAAAGAGGGTGGCTTTACGACGGATCTTTTGGATGGAAAAGTGAAGTCCATTTTCGAGGCAAGTTGTCATTACAAGGACGAGGGTATTCCACTCGTTGTGCTGGCCGGGAAAGACTATGGCATGGGTTCGTCACGCGATTGGGCAGCGAAGGGGACGATGCTTTTAGGTGTGCGAGCAGTTATTGCTGAAAGCTTTGAGCGTATTCACCGCAGCAACCTTATTGGTATGGGGGTGGTGCCTCTTTGCTTCAAAGATGGGCAAAGTGCTGAGACCCTAGGATTAGATGGCAGTGAAACATTTAGCATTGAAATAGATGACCAAGTAAAACCGCGGCAAGATATCAAGGTCACTGCTACAAAATCAGATGGCACCAATGTCGACTTTAGTACAAGCTGCCGACTCGATACACCTGTAGAAGTGACGTACTACCGTAACGGTGGAATTCTTCAGACGGTGCTGAGGCGTATGGCATCTTCATAGTGATGTGCCCGGTTTCGTAAGTACAGCGACCATTTTCTTTTCGAGCCTGAGCACAAAAAGAACGAGCCCATCTTTGCCACTCATTGGAAGTGTTGCCGAGACCGCATCAGGATCAACGGCTTTCCCACGAGTACGCACGGTGCTGACCTTGTATTCATTTTTATTAAGCCAGAGGCGCACGTTCCTCGTTCGCCATGGCATGAGGTGTACGACTTCGTAAGTACGCAGCCATGGTGAGCGGACCGGTGTATCACTTGTCAGGAGTCCAAGGCCAGGTGCGGCTTCAAAAAGGCATTCGCGTTCTGGGAGGCAGCCTAAAAGACCAGCTCGCTCAAGGGCTGGATCAGCTTCGAACAACAGCCCATCGATCCCAGGCTGTGCTCGAAAACGCGGCCGTTGTGGGATGCCACTGAGAGAAATGCCAGCTGAGACATTGGTGGCTGTGTAGTGGCCAGGATGGTGGGCCAATGTCCCTCGCCACCAGGTGGTTTCATAGAGACGCCTGCCGTCACCAATCACTTCAACCTCATCGGTTTTTGAGAGGGGTATTTGTTCGAAGTCAACGCCTGGTCCTAGTTTGATGGCTGCTTGGGGTAGTAATTGAGTGAGGCCCCTAATCGTTTCATCGCCCGGGATTAAGTCAGCATAATTCCAGAGGCGTTTGCCATGGAGGCGTCTACTGGGATCAATGTGCCAGGCATCAGACTGCTTAATGCTGGCCTGCGCGCTTGAATCAGTTATGTCGAGCTCGCGCGCTGGGCAATGCGCATTATGTTCTGTCATCCAAACGCGAGTCGGGTCAATATCGAAGCCGGTGACTTTCGTCACGCGGGCTAATTCAATGGCATCGCCGCCGATTCCACAACACAGATCAGCGACCTGTCCCAGATCAGTGAAACGAGCCGCTTTATGTCTTGCGATCGCTGTACCTGAAGCTTGCTCAACACCCTCGATATCAGCGATGAGCCGCTGAGGATCTTCGAACTTACTGGTGGCACGAGCTCGTGCATCGAGTAGTTTCATCGCTGCTGAGATCTGCTCCAATGACCATGTCTTGCGGAGCTTCGTGAGGCCTGCAACATCATGCTGATCAATCTTTGCAGCCGCCTCAATGAGCTGGCAGCCGTCTTGGGTTGCCAGATATTGCCAAAGCGCTAGCCGGAGTTGTTGTGGAGAGGCGTTCAAATCACTTCCATGCTAACGAGCCTGAGAGAATTGGCGAAGGTATCAACGCAGCCTAGCTGTGATTTGACGCTCGCCTGTGAAGTCAGGGATATGCAAAAATGCACTGTTTATTTCCAACAGCGTTCTTGAGTTGTCTATGAAAGAGCCATGAGTTGGATCATGGACGCATTGGATATTTGGCTTGGATTCACGCAGCCTTATGCCCGCCTAGAGGTGGCACAGGCCGGCTTTGAGGCAGATCGTGTGATGGACTATTGCCCATGCTGCGGTAGCAGTGTTGGGCGCGGTGAGGTTCATGTCTGGAAGGATCGTTTGTGTTGTACAGAATGTCGGTATCGGGTTCATGCAGTCAGTCGGGTCATTCGACTCGGGCCTTATTGTTCACCGCTGCGTCCTTGGATATTGCAGATCAAGTTCCACCGGTGGGAACCCCTTGCTCAAGAGCTGGGACGCTGCCTTGCGCAACAGGTTCGAGATCGATACCGCCAACAAGCTAAGGCCATGGTTGTGGTACCGATTCCCATGTCGCCATGGCGTCATCTGGTGCGAGGTATTGATCACACCCACATCTTGGCACAGGCGGTGGCGAAAGAGTTGGGGGCCCCCTTAGAGAGACCGCTCTCTGTTCGCTGGGGCTGCTCTAGGCGACCCCAGGCCGGATTGTCGTCGTCACTTCGCCGACGAATGCCTGCGACTCGTTGGCGACTATCAAAGCGTCTGGTGGGGACGATTCGCAATAGGCATATCTTGCTTATTGATGACGTTCTTACCACTGGAGCGACGCTGAATACGGCTGCAGGGGCGATGAGGGCAGCCAGCCCCAGATCGATCACAGCAGCCGTACTTGCGGTGTCTGATAGGGGCCGTGGGGGAGCTAAAATATCTAAATGACCCAGAAGGCGAACCAGTCGCTGGTTTGGTCCGTATATATCAGGTTGCCCATATTTCCTGGCAAGGTTGACACCTCGCATAGCCTGGGTACTATTGTCGTTCTGGCCCGCTGGCGCGATGCAGCGGGTCTCGCCATTCTATAGGCGTTGAGCCAGCGATCGGTGCTGGTTCGGATTGCTCTTTGAAAAGTGAACAGCCAAATAAGCTACGCGGGTGTGATCATTTCATGACAAACAGCACAGTTGTCATTGAAATGTGAAACCCCAATTCGGTAATCAATTTTCACAGATTGATTACCACCCCTTGAGCAACCGCGTGTTCGTAACGCCAATCATGTTGATTGACTGTTGCTGGTTTCTCAAGGTGCTTTAGTAAAGCAGGGTGGACTAGCCGTCCACCCACATCGTGCATGTAAGTGTGCGATGTAGACCGCGGGCAGCAATAGCTGTCCGTACCAGGTCTACTTTTCAAGATCGTTTTCATGTTGCTTGCAACATGTAGACAACGAATAAAAATTGAAGAGTTTGATCCTGGCTCAGATTGAACGCTGGCGGCATGGCTAAAACATGCAAGTCGAACGGTTAAAGCCCCTTCGGGGGTGTATAGAGTGGCGAAAGGGCGAGGAATACGTTTCTACGTACCCCGAGGTCAGGGATAGCCCAGGGAAACCTGGTGTAATACCTGATGTGGTCTCCGGATCAAAGATTTATCGCCTTGGGAGCGGGGAACGTCCTATCAGGTTGTTGGTGAGGTAACGGCTCACCAAGCCTTAGACGGGTAGCGGGTGTGAGAGCATGACCCGCCGCATCGGGACTGAGACACTGCCCGGACTCCTACGGGAGGCTGCAGTAACGAATCTTCCGCAATGCGCGAAAGCGTGACGGAGCAATGCCGCGTGCAGGATGAAGCCCTTCGGGGTGTAAACTGCTGTCAGAGACTAGGAACACAATGACCAATCTCAAAGGAAGGGCCGGCTAACTTCGTGCCAGCAGCCGCGGTAATACGAAGGGCCCGAGCGTTATTCGGAATCACTGGGCTTAAAGCGTACGTAGGCGGATGCGCAGGCATCATGTGAAATCCCTCGGCTCAACCGAGGAACTGCATGGTGAACCTCGCATCTTGAGGCAAGCAGGGGCTGTCGGAACGATAGGTGGAGTGGTGAAATGCGTTGATATCTATCGGAACACCAAAGGTGAAGACAGGCAGCTGGGCTTGTCCTGACGCTGATGTACGAAAGCGTGGGGAGCGAACGGGATTAGATACCCCGGTAGTCCACGCCGTAAACGATGTGCACTAGGTCGAGGGGGTTTTGACGCCATTCTCGGCCGAAGCGAAAGTGTTAAGTGCACCGCCTGGGGAGTACGGTCGCAAGGCTAAAACTCAAAGGAATTGACGGGGGCTCACACAAGCGGTGGAGCATGTGGCTTAATTCGAAGCAACGCGAAGAACCTTATCCTGGATTTGACATGTACGAATTAGCCCGGGGAAACTCGGGTGACGCCTTCGGGTGGAACGTACACAGGTGCTGCATGGCTGTCGTCAGCTCGTGCTGTGAAGTGTCGGGTTAAGTCCCTTAACGAGCGCAACCCCTATCGCTAGTTGCCAACAGGTAATGCTGGGGACTCTAGCGAGACTGCCGGTGTTAAACCGGACGAAGGTGGGGATGACGTCAAGTCCGCATGGCCTTTATATCCAGGGCTGCACACGTGCTACAATGGCAGGTACAGAACGAAGCAATACCGCGAGGTGGAGCAAATCGCTAAAGCCTGCCCCAGTTCGGATTGCAGGCTGCAACTCGCCTGCATGAAGTTGGAATCGCTAGTAATCGGGGATCAGCTACGCCCCGGTGAATACGTTCCTGAGCCTTGTACACACCGCCCGTCAAGTCATGGAAGCTGGTAGTGCCCGAAGTCG